>CADAKR010000195.1:5646-7364 GCA_902788545.1 uncultured Coriobacteriaceae bacterium | reverse complement strand
CGCTGGAACTTCGGCACGAGGTACTCGTCGTATTCGCCCTCGTCGTTGAGGATGATTATGGTCTGGCCATCGACGTAGTCGACGACGCCGCCGTTCTGCGCGACGAGGATCTCGCCGGAGTCGACCGCGATGCGGTGCTCGATGCCAGTGCCGACGAGTGGCGCGGTCGGGCGCAGCAGCGGCACGGCCTGGCGCTGCATGTTCGAGCCCATGAGCGCGCGGTTCGCGTCGTCATGCTCGAGGAACGGGATGAGCGAGGTGGCCACCGACGTCATCTGGCGTGGGGAAACGTCCATGTACTGAACGTTCTCGGGCGCGATCTCGTCGGGCTCGCCGAAGGTGCCCGAGGCGTCCTTCGTACGGCAGAGCACGCGGGCAGACGGCACGAACTTGCCGTCGACCTTGCGGCCGAACACGCGGGTCTCCAGGTCGAATTCCTCGTTGGCCTGGGCGATCGTGTAGTTCTCCTCCTCGTCGGCCGTCAGGTAGTCGATCTCGTCGGTCACCTTGCCGTCGACGACGCGGCGGTACGGCGTCTCGATGAAGCCATACGGGTTGACGCGGGCATAGGTTGCCAGCGAGCCGCTCAGGCCGATGGTCGGGCCTTCAGGCGTCTCGATGGGGCACATGCGGCCGTAGTGGGACGTGTGGACGTCGCGGACCTCGAAGCCGGCGCGCTCACGCGAAAGGCCGCCGGGACCCAGTGCCGACAGGCGGCGCTTGTGTGTGATGCCTGCAGCGGGGTTCGTCTGGTCCATGAACTGAGACAGCTGGGAGCTGCCGAAGAATTCCTTGATGGAAGCGACGATCGGGCGAATGTTCACGAGGCTCTGCGGCGTGATGTCGTCGGGCTCCTGCATGCTCATGCGCTCGCGCACGACGCGCTCCATACGCGAAAGGCCGATGCGGAACTGGTTCTGGATGAGCTCGCCGACCGTGCGGATGCGGCGGTTGCCGAAGTGGTCGATGTCGTCGACCGACACGCCTTCCTCGCCGTTGTGCAGCGCCGTGATGTAGCGCATGGTGCGCACGATGTCGTCGTCGGTCAGCGTCGAAGAGGAGTTCTCGGGATCTTCGCCGAGCTTCTTGTTGATCTTGTAACGGCCCACCTTCGCCAGGTCGTAGCGTTGCGGATTGAAGAACAGGCCGTCGAGGAGCGTGCGGGCGGAATCGAGTGTTGGCGGCTCGCCCGGACGGAAGCGCTTGTAAAGCTCGATGAGCGATTCCTCGCGCGTGGTGGCGGGGTCGCGGTCGAGCGTGCGCAGGATCATGTCGGAAGAGCCGAGCAGCTCGATGATCTCGTCGCGGCTTTCGGCGAGGCCGAGGGCACGCACGAGCAGCGTCGCGGGCTGCTTGCGCTTGCGGTCGATGCGCACATGCAGCACATCGCGCTTGTCGGTCTCGAACTCGAGCCATGCACCGCGGCTCGGGATGACCTTCGCATTATATATAGTGCGGTCGGACGTCTTGTCAGGCTCCGCGGCGAAGTACACGCCGGGGCTGCGCACGAGCTGCGACACGACGACGCGCTCGGTGCCGTTGATGATGAAGGTGCCGCGCGGAGTCATCAGCGGGAAGTCGCCGATGAACACCTCCTGCTCCTTGATCTCGCCGGTCTCCTTGTTGATGAAGCGGATCTCGACGAACAGCGGCGCCTGGTAGCTGACGTCCTTTTCCTTGCATTCGTCAACCGAGTACTTCGGCTCGCCGAAGTGATG
>CADAKR010000195.1:0-5627 GCA_902788545.1 uncultured Coriobacteriaceae bacterium | reverse complement strand
GAATTCGACTGCCATGTCCTTCGTCGAGTTCTCGATGGGGCTGATGTCGGCGAACGCCTGATCAAGTCCTTCGGTCACGAACCATTGGAAACTGTCGATCTGGATGCCGATCAGATTCGGGACATCCATGACGTCCGGGATCTTGGCGAAGGAACGCCTATCCCTATAAGTGCTGGTGGGAGCATGTTTTTTGCTTTTAGCCACGAGCTCGGTCCTCCTCACGTAAAACCTGGTTTTCCGCAAAAATGCACAGTTTTGTAGAATACGGCGCAGGATAGACCGAGTCAAGAACTTTTTTTAGCAAATATGGTAATTCGTTGTTTTATCAGGCGATTTGCAACGTTATATTCCCAATTCAGATGAATGTTTCACACTCATCGTGCTTGTCCGCCCCAGCCGCGGGAGGCGGAGAAGGGCCAATCGGGTATACCCCCTTTTTTGGCTCGGGGGGACTGCCAGGGAGTTGCTTATTTCCTTGATTAGTTCTTTCGCCAGATGTCGACGATTATCCAGACGGAGAGGACGAATGCTCCCAGGAAGCCGAAGAACGAGATGAACGGCACGTCGAAGATCGTGGGGCCACCGGCGATTTGGGCGCATGGGAGCTTCGGAGCCGAGCATCTCCATGTTCACCTTCAGCTGGCCGCGCGTCAGCATGCGCAGGGCCTCGCCGGAATAAGCGGCAGCCTGCCCCGCCCCGTCGGCCGCCTTGCGCAAATCGATCGCCATCTCCTCGATTGACGTCTTCGCATACTCGATCGGATCGCCTGTGCGCCTGATGTGGTCGTTGATGATGCCGATGATGCTCTCGTTGGGGATGAAGTCGGCGATGGTGCCCTCGATGGTGACGATGCCGCGCGTCACGTTCGATATCGACGAGGGCAGCGTGACCTTGCTCGTGCGCATGAGGGCGAGCACGTCGGAAAGGAATTGGCCGATGTCGAGATCCGAGATGTCGCACGATGAATAGCTCGCGAGCAGGATGTCCAGATCGGCTAGCATTTTCGGATGGTCGATGGCGGCGTTGTCCTTCGATATTGCGAACGACAGCAGCGCGTCCTTCAGCTTGCCGGGATCTTGAAGGCCGACCGCCTCGATGATCGTCGAGAACTGAGCCCGTTCGGTTGGCGTGAGCCTGCCCATGATGCCAAGGTCGATGTAGACGACCTTGCCCTCGCGGATCATGATGTTGCCAGGATGCGGATCGGCGTGGAAGAACCCATGATCGAGCACCTGCGTCGCGTAGTTGTCGAGCATCTTCTCGCCGATATCGGACAAATCGTAGCCCCGTTTGCGCAAGCGGTCGTGATCGTAGATGGGGATACCGTCGATGTATTCCATGACTAGGCAGTACTCGCTGCAGTACTCCGGGTACACCCGCGGGCAATCGATGAAGACGGTCCTCTCGTTGAGCACCTTGAATGTTTGGAGGTTTTCGGCTTCGCAAGCGAAGTCGGTCTCCTCGAGGAACGTTCGCCACATTTCCTCGACGACATCGCCGTAGTCGAGCATCTGCTCGTCTTTGATGAAGCGGGCCGCCCGACGAGCCATGAGGCGCATGATGTCGATGTCTTGGGCCATCGTCTCCTTGACACCGGGACGCTGGACTTTGACGGCGACGATATCGCCGCTGGTCAAGATGGCCTTATGGACTTGTGCAAGCGATGCGCTTCCCAGCGGGTTGGGATCGATCTCGTCGAAGATCTTGTAGAAGCGTCCTCCGTAGATATCGGCGAGGGCGTCGAGCACGTCATCGAACGGAAGCGGATCGCATTCGGTCTGCAGCTTTGCGAGCTCGTCGCAATATGCCTTGGGCAGAATCTCTGATCGCGTGGAAAGCGTCTGGCCGATCTTGACGAAGCTCGGCCCGAGGTCCTCGAGCAACTCGCGGAACTCAACAGGAGACACGCCGCGCCATGCGCGGTGCTTCGACAAGATGGAATATATCTCCCTCAGACGGCGGCGGCGCGCTTTCTTGCTCAGGTCGAACCGTGCTTCCGGATCGACTTCGGCACCTTGCCCGAAGAAGTGGCGGACGATCGTATTGCCAGGCATGATGGTATCGCGCTGAATCTCCAGGACGGCGCAAGCCAGACGTCTACCTCAGTGGTGGACGTCCAGATCGCGCCGTCCCGATTGCGGGTTATTCTTCAGCCGGCTTATCAGCGGGCTGTTCGGCTTCTTCTTCGACGACCACTTCGGCCACGACCGCTTCGGATGCCTCTTCTTCGTCGGAGGCATTCTGGGCGGCTGCGAATTCGGCGGCCTTGGCGGCAAACGCCTCGCGCTCTTCGGGGCTCATCATCTTCATGTAGGCCTCGAGCGCTCCGTCGCGCATCGATGCAGACGTCTCGCCCGCCTTGCGCTTGAGCTCTTCGTTGAGTTCCTTGCCCTGGTCAAGCGTGATCTCTCCCTTCTCGACGAGCTGGTCGATGATCTCCTTGCCCTTCTCGCCGGTGTAGGCCATCGCGCCGATGCCTGCCAGGAAAATGTTCTTGAAACCGTCTCCGATATTCGACATTCCTGCCTCCTCTTCTCGATTAACGGCATGCTGCATCATGGTCTAATCATGAAGCCAAAAGCGCTTTCTTTCAATATCGAAAGCAAAAATGTTTACCGTTCGTCTCGCAAGGCGATGAGCTTCGCAAGCGTCTCGGAATCGATTCGTCCGGCCACCGTCCGCTTCTCGGCGACTTTCGGCGCTTCATCGAGGACGGCGTCGTGGTAGTAGCGGTCGATCTCGATGCTGAAACCCTCGGCGCTCATGCGGTCGACCCCCAAGCCGAACACGGTGTCCTGGATGGTGGCGTCGCTCGTGACGACAAGCACTTCGTAGCCGTTCTCGCGCCCCTCGTGCGCCAGCTTTTCGATGACTTTGTCGGCAGCGCTGCCTGCAGGCGAGAACACGACGCTCACGCCCCCGACTTTCTGCTCCTCGCCCGTGGACTCCTCGTTGCCTCCGCCGTCGAACACCACGGTTGCACGGTACTCGCGACCGGCGAAGTTCACGACGTCGTTGATGAGCATCTCGCGTGCGCGGTTGAACCAGTCGTGATCGTAATCGGGCAAATCAAGCGAAATGTTCTGATAGCGGCTACCCGAACGCAGCACATTGAACCCATCGACAATCAGTATGCGCTTGCGGTCCTTCACACTTATCTCCCAACAACGTTTTCGCTCACGCAGCGGCGAGGCCAGGCGCTGCGCCACATTGCGCTACCAGTTCTGGCGAAGCCATTCGTACATGCAGGCAGTGGCCGATTGGGCGACGTTGAGCGACTCGACGTTGCCCATCATGGGAAGCCGTCCTGCCATGTCGCAATTCTCCAGCACGAGATGCGACACGCCATCGCTCTCGTTGCCCAAGACGAGCACGATCTTGCCCTTCAGGTTCACATCCCATATCTCGTTGGAGGAATGCTCGGTGGCGGCGCATACCCAGAATCCCTCTTTCCGGAAACGCCCGAGGGCGTTTGCGATGTTCGACGTCTGGGCAATCGGCAGGTGCGCCACGGCTCCTGCGGAGCTTTTGTACGTCGAGGCCTCGACGCGCGCGCTGCGCTTGTTGGGAATGACGACGCCCGACGCGCCGACCGATTCAGCGCTTCTGATGATGGCGCCGAGATTCCCAGCATCGGTGAGGTGGTCGCACACGACGACGAGCGCGCGGCCATCATGCGCATCGGCGTAATCTTGCGCAGCCCCGATGATGTCGCCGATCCCCTTGTACGGGAAAGGCTTCGTCTCGGCCATGACGCCCTGATGGCTGCCGCGAGCAGACTTCTGGTCGAGCTCGGCGCGCGGCACCTCGATAACCTGCACGTTGCGTTGCCGCGCTTTGCGCAGGATGTCCTCGATCATGGGCTCGCGCTTGACGTTGTCCGCAAGCAGGACCTTCTTCAGGGGAACGTCGGTCTTGAGCGCTTCGATGACGGGTCGCTTGCCCTCGACGTAATCTGCCATTCTTCCATCCTTTTCGATGACTGCACCCAATCGACGCAGGGACGATCTGGTGCCGCTATCAAGGTTAACCTTGCCCGGCGTTATTCGAAGATAACGTCGAACGCGCCGAAACCGGCGTTTTTCTTGAAGTCGACGCGTTGCGCGAAGCGCACCAGCTCGACGACAGCCAGGATCGACACGTCGCGCTTCTGGCCCGTGCGGCGCAGCTTCACTTCCACCGTGCCCTCGGCCAAGCCGCGCTTGCCGACGATCACTTGCAGCGGCCAGCCGATCAGGTCGGCATCGGCGAATTTAACGCCCGCACGCTCGGAGCGGTCGTCGATGGCCACATCGACGCCCGCTTTCGCAAGTTCGACCGCAAGCTTTTCGGCAGCGGGCTGCACCACGTCATCGCCAACTGTCAGGGGGATGACGCAAACGTGCGCCGGCGCGACGGAAAGCGGCCAGATGATGCCGTTCTCGTCGTGGTACTGCTCGACGATGGCGGCCATGGAGCGGGACACGCCCACGCCGTAGCAGCCCATGATGAACGGCTTCTCGGTGCCGTCCTCGTCCATGCAATAGGCGCCCATGCTCTCAGAGTACTTCGTCCCCAGCTGGAAGACCTGCGACACTTCGATGCCGCGCGCGCCGTCTAAGGGCAGCCCGCATTCGGGGCACTTGTCGCCGGGCTTCACCTGGCACAGATCGGCCCATTCGTCGACCTGGAAATCCTCGCCCAGACGGGCGCCTGCGTAGTGGTAGCCGTCCTCGTTGGCGCCGACGGCCCACTGGGATACGCCCTTGAGATTCGTGTCGGCGACGACGCGCACGCCCTCCGGCAAGCCCACCGGGCCCATCGAGCCCTTGAACAGACCGGCAGCCACCATCTCCTCGTCGGTGAGGAACTCGAATCCGGAGATCACGCGGTTCGCCTTGATGTCGTTGAGCTCGTGATCGCCGGGAATGAAGAACACGGTGATGTCGCCCTCAGGGTCTTTGACCGAAAGCGCCTTCATGCACGACGTGGTCGGGATGTCGAGGAACTCCGCAAGCTCCTCGATGGTGTGAACGCCCGGGGTGGCGATCTTCTCGATGCCGTCGCGCTCGTACTGGGTGACTGCGCAGATGCACTCCCCCGCCTCGGCATCGGCCGCGTAGCCGCAGGTGCAATGCACGATCTCGGCCTCGCCGTACTCGGCAAGCGCCATGAACTCAGTCGTCACCTTGCCGCCGATCTGGCCGGAATCAGCCTCGACCGCGCGCCATTCCAGGCCCATGCGGTCGCACATGCGCGCATACGCCTCGCTCGTCTCGTCATAGGTCTGCTGCAACGATTCCTGCGTAGCATGGAAGCTGTAGCCGTCCTTCATCAGGAACTCGCGGCCGCGCATGAGGCCGAAACGCGGGCGAATCTCGTCGCGGAACTTCACCTGCGTCTGATACAGGTACACCGGAAGCTCCTTGTAGCTGCGCAGCTCGTTGCGCACGATCGAGGTGATGAGCTCCTCGTGCGTGGGCCCCAGGCAATACTCGACGCCATGGCGGTCGGTCATGCGCGCAAGCTCGGGGCCGTAATCATCCCAACGGCCCGACTCGTGCCAGATTTCGGCGGGCTGCACGAACGGCATGAGAATCTGCTCGGCGCCGATGTTGTCCATCTCCTCGTTCACTATGGCCTCGAC
>CADAKR010000194.1 GCA_902788545.1 uncultured Coriobacteriaceae bacterium | reverse complement strand
GTCGTACATGATGCCTTTGCGGCGATGACGCGCCATGGCCCATTCGACCGAACGGAAATCATCATGATCGCAGTTGATGGTCATAACATCCACGCCGGGACAGGCACCAGCCAGCTCGTCGCACGCTTTCGACTTGCTGACGATAAACAGGTCGGGGTGCACCTGACGCGCGTACGTGGGATATTCGGCCGGCTCGGCGTCGCCTGAAACTAACACGAGCATGGCGCCGCACACCTGCACGGCAGCCATGACGATCGGATAGTCGACTACATTGGGCGCCGCCAGCGCCACAACGGAATCGGGGCCGATGGAAAGCTCGTGGGAAAGGTACCACGCGAGCGTCTTCGTGCGCAGATAGGCCTCGGCGTACGTGAGGGCATCGTTGGTGCCGAGCACGACGTAGCGGAAGGGCTCGTCTAAATAGCCCTGCTCGAAATAGCGGATGAACGCGTATTCGGGGAAGCGCTTCGGGTCGATGAGCTTATGCGGTTTCGCAGCCGTCATGCATTACCGCCTTGCCCACAGGCGTGCAAGGCAGCGCCGTATGCGCCCGCGAATTGCGCAAGGGGGCTGGTGGCAACAGGCAAGCCGATGCGCCGTTCGAGCCTTTCGCGCAAACTATCGTTGAGCGCCACGCCGCCCGTCATGGCAACATTCGGCGTGACGCCGGCGCGCTTGGCCAGGCCGTGCGTGCGCTCGACGACCGATTCGTGCACGCCCGCCACGATGTTGGGGATGGGCGTGCCAGCCGCGAGCTTCGATATGACCTCGGATTCAGCGAACACCGTGCACGTCGAGGAGATGGCGGCGATTTCGGTCGCTTCGCGGTCGAGCTCGGACAGGTTGGCCACCGCGCAGCCGAACACGCCGGCCATGACGTCGAGGAAGCGCCCCGTGCCCGCCGCGCATTTGTCGTTCATCACGAAATCGACGAGCCTGCCGCCTTCGTCGAGGGAAAGCACCTTCGCATCTTGCCCGCCGATGTCGATGACCGTGCGAACGCCCTCGAACAGGTGCGCCGCTCCTTTCGCATGGCACGACAGCTCGGACATTTGCATCGTGGTCCACGCTTCCAAATGGCGGCCATAGCCGGTTGCGCACGACGAAGCGACATCATCGGCGGAAGGCAGATCGGGTACTTGGGCAAGCGCTTCGTCGACGCACGCACGCGGCCCCACGGTGCCGGCGCCCGTCGGATGCAGGCCGCGGGCGACAATCTCGCCCGACGCATCGACGACGACGCACTTCGAGGCGGTCGATCCCACGTCTATGCCCAAGTAATAGTCCATGTCGTTATAGTAAACCACCGAACGCCTCGAGCTGCGTGCGCGCCTGCTCGTACGTTTCGGTCGATTGGTCGATTTCGATCTGCAGGAACGGGATGCCGGCCTCGCGGCACGCCGCCTTGACGAGCGGGGCGTCGAATTCCTCGGGATCGCAGAACTTGGCGAGCAGCAGGATGACACCCGCAGCACCCGATTCGCGTGCCAGGTCGACGACCTTCTTCACATGTGCCTTCTCGGGGTCGTAGAGAAGCGAATCACCCTCGAGTGCGCACCAAGCGTCGGCGAGCGCTTCGAAGGGCGGCTCGTCCTCGGGAACGACCATGGCGAACGAGCGGCTTTCCTTGGCCAGGTCGTCGGCGACCACCGCATAGCCCAGCTCGTCGAGCATGCCCGTGATGGCGGGGATGTCCTCGAAAATGCCGCTGAGCACGACGCGCTTGAAGCCCTCTGCGCTTTCGGGCAGGGCCGCAAGCGCCGCGTTCAACTCGTTCACGAGCGCGAGATGGTCGGCCTTTTCCATGTAGTAGCCGGCGTTGATGACCGCCAGGCGCGCCTGCACGCCCACCTCAGCCGGATGCGTGCCGGCCAGCTTCACGAACTGGCGCATGGCCGCGCGCCATTCGTTGTACAGTTTGATGGAGGCGGCAAGGCCCTCGTCGTCGATGATGCCGTGCGCACACTCTTCGATTTCATGCGCCACCTGCCGGTAGGATTCGACCGCGTAGGCACGGCCGAACTCGGTTGCGCGGTTTTGCGGTTGCGACACGTAGATGAGCGGAATGGCGTTTCCCACACCCGCCCGCCAGTTCTGCGAGGCGGCGCGTTGCGTGTCGCACAGCGCCGTGGTCATGTATCCCGAAAGGCCGGCAAGCTTGCCGGTCAGGCCCATCTCGAGCGTCATCTGGCACAGCGAGCAGTAAAACGGCGGGAAGTACTTGCGGGCCTCGTTGGCCGTGCCCGAACACCCCCACACGCCGAACGGCACAGCGCCTGCGGCATGAACCAGCTCTTCGGGCGCATAGTACGGCCCCACGCCGATGACGCGTTTCCCCGCATCCAGGTGCTCTTTCAGCTGCTCATGCGGATTGGTGGCGACGTGCTCGAACGTCGCGAGCATTGTCTCGATAGCTGCCATGCCCTACGCCCCCTTACCCGTGGATTCCATAATCTCGACGAGACCCTCGACGCGCGTCTGGTACTGCGCTTCGCTGAAGTTACGCGGGTCGGCCTGGTCGCCGTCGAATGTGATCATGGGAACGCCGAGGTCGGCAGACACGCGCCGCGCGAGCTCCGGGGCGAAGCCCGACCACATCTTGCACGAGCGGTTGATGTGCACAAGCCCGCCGTCGATTTTGCCCGCGGCGCCCACCTGCTTGCGCAGCTCGACCGAGCGCTCGAGGTTCACGGCGTTGGGCACGCTGCAATACGCCTCGACCATCTCGTCGAACGTACGGTACGTCAGGCCGAACGCAGGGCCGTAGACCATGGCCGTCGTGTTGACGCCCGCCTCCTTCAACGGCGTGAGCGTGGCGCGCAGGTACGGCCAGCACGCGATGCCCTCGAACATGATGCGGTGATTCTCCGGCGCATGCCAGTTCGACTCGTTGTTCGCCACGAACGAGCGGTAATCGTCGATGAGCATGCGGAAGGCATCGACCGATTCCTCCCGACCGCGCGCGACCGTGGCCACGGCCATGTGGTTGAACAGCTCGAAGCCGTTCACGGGCGAGGGCTTGTAGTTCGTGTATGATGCGGCTTCCAGCCACAGGCGGCCGCATTCGCTCGAACGGCGGCAAACTTCCTGGAACTTGTCTTCGTCCCACGTCTTGCCGGTGATTTCCTCGAGCTGCTTGATGGCGGCGCGGAACTGGGCGCCGACGTAGGCGATGCGCTTCTCGTCGATGTCGTAGTCGTTGCTGTACGGCACGTCGATCATGATGACCGGGATGCCCAGGTGCTTCCCCAGGTTCTCGTACCACTTCATCATGCAGTTGCAGATGTTGTTGCAGCACAGCACGAAATCGGGAAGCGGCATGTCGCGCTCGCCGTTGGGGCAGGCACCCACATCGGCGTACGCCAGGCTGATGCGCGCATACGCGCACAAGTCGCTCGAATAGCCCAGGTCGCCCTCCGCGTGCTCGAGCAACGGCAGCGTTGGCGGCAATCTGCGCCGCCTGGCTTTCGGGGTACACCACGGGAATGCCCAGCGTGGTCGTGATCTCTTGCGGGAAGTTCGAAGCAGACCAGCCGATCATCTCGCCTCTGGCCTTGGCTTCGATGGCCTCCTCGTAGCATTTGTCGGGAATGGCGCGCAGCACGTACTTCGCACCGACTTTTTCTTCTGCCATTCAATTGCCTTTCTGCCTTGCTTGCCCGCTCTGGCAAGGGGGCGGGCTTCGTTCGACGCATCGTCGTCGCGAACTAACTTTTCCGCCAAGAACGGGCGGAAAAGTGGATTTCGCTCCTCCTTTGGCTTGACCTCACTACGCCCGCCCCCTTGCCTGAGCTACTCTTTCCAACTGGCTATTCCTTCCACACGCCGACTGTGCCGTCGGCGATCATTGCTTGGATCTGCTCGTCACTGTAGCCCAAATCGCGCAGCACCTCTTCGGTGTGCTCGCCGAGCAGCGGAGCCTTCTCGTACGGGGGCAGCGGCGTTTCGGCCATGGTGATGGGGGTGCGCACGAGCGCCTTCGGGCCGCGCGGGTAGTCCATCTTGTAGAACACGTCGTTGGCCCAGGCCTGCTCGTCGTCGACCACTTCCTCGTAGGTCTTGCAAACGGCGTAGGGGATGTCCAGCTCGGTCAGGATGGGGATCCACTCCTCGAGCGTCTTTTGCTGGAAGCCCTCTTGGATGGCGTCATACGCCTCGCCGAGGCGGCCAGCCTTCAGCATTTCCACCTGGCTGCCGAGCACCGGGTCGTCGAGCAGGTCCTCGGCGTCGTCGATCGCGTCGTTCAGCTCGGACAGATCATACCAGCCGGCGGTGACGGTGGCGTCGCCGTCCGCGAAGGTATAGGTCTTGCCGGAAGCCGCGCCCTTGTCGGCGGTCCAGCCGGTGAAGGCATAGCCTTCCTTGGTGGGATACGCGTCGTCGATGGTCACGACCGCGCCAGTCTTGCCCCGGAGGGTCTTGTCGGCGGCGCCGTTTTCATACTTGACGGTCAGGGTGTGCAGAACGTTCGCCGCCTTCTCGTCGTCGGTCAGCTTCCGCTCCAGATCCTCAACGGCAGCCTTCTTCTCGTCGTCGGTCGCGTCGGGATCGGCAAGCACGTCCAGATCGTCCTGAAT
>CADAKR010000193.1 GCA_902788545.1 uncultured Coriobacteriaceae bacterium | reverse complement strand
GTGAAGTACGGCACGACACGCGACTACGTCTTGGCCATGACCG
Organism: uncultured Coriobacteriaceae bacterium; assembly: GCA_902788545.1. GTDB lineage: Bacteria > Actinomycetota > Coriobacteriia > Coriobacteriales > Eggerthellaceae > UBA9715. The sequence goes on along the minus strand of CADAKR010000193.1, from coordinate 3,457 downwards.
CAGTGCTGCCCAACGGCGAAATCATCGAAGTTGGCCGCGCAGTGGCCAAGACGAGCTCCGGCTACAGCCTGTTGCACCTCATCATCGGCTCGGAGGGCACGTTGGCCGTCATCACCGAGCTGACGATGAAGCTGATCCCGAACCCACCCGAGAACACGAGCTTCATCATCCCGTTCGCGAACATCGACGACGCCATCAGCACGGTTCCCGCCATCAAGCTGGCCGGGCTTGACCCGCAGGCCATCGAGTTCATGGAACGCGACATCGTCGACGCCTCGGCTGCGCACACCGGCAAGAGCGTCTTCCCGACCAGCATCGACGGCCAGGAAGCGGGCGCCTACATCCTGGTCACGTTCGACGGCACCGACTCCGACGAAATCTACCAGCGCGCCGAGAAGCTCTACGAGCTGGTCCTCGAGCATGGCGCCTATGAGGCGCTCGTCGTCGACACCCCTTCCGAGAAGGAAGCGGTGTGGGCGGCCCGCAGCGCGTTCCTCACCGTCATCGAGCACGATTCGGAGATGCTCGACGAGATGGACGTCGTCGTCCCGACCGACAAGATCCCCGAGTTCCTGCATTACATCTACGGCGTCGGTGCCGATCTGGGCGTTCGCATCCGGTCGTTCGGCCATGCCGGCGACGGCAACCTGCACATCTACTGCGCAGGCGAGGGCATGCCGGAAGCGGATTTCCTCGCCCTGACCGCGAAGGTGATGGAGGCCGCATACGCGAAATGCGCCGAGCTGGGCGGCCAGGTTTCCGGCGAGCACGGCATCGGCCACGCCAAGAAGGAGTACCTGCGCGAATCGGTGGGCGACACGGCCATGGGCCTCATGAGCGGCATCAAGGCGGTGTTCGACCCGAAGGGATTGCTCAACCCCGGCAAGATCTGCTCTGACCTGTAAAGGGCCAGGTGGAAAGCAGTTATGAAGCGACTTGCGATTATCGCCTTGATAGCGCTCGCCGCATTCACGTGCGGTTGCAGTTCGAGCAGTTCTGGATCCGCGAGCGCGACAGGCGAGCAGCTGCTGTCCGTGACGCTGGATAACCCCCAGGACTTCACCTACCGCTGCGTGTACTTCGAATAACGTGCGCCTACATCAAAAAACGGGAGCCGCGCTCATGCGGCTCCCGTTTCGCATTGCATGTGGGCAATCCCTACGGCAAGAAGCACGTCACCTTGCCGTGGCCGAGCTCGAGCATGCGCGCGGTGAGATCCTCGACCGGCAGCACCTCGATGACATTAGCCAGGCAGTGCAGCTCGCAAGCCGCCTTCTTGCCTTCCGCCTTGCGCGCAGCGCACAGGTTGCACAGGCGCGACGGCACGGGCACGTAGTCGAACTCCCACTTGTCGCCGAGCTTGGCGGGCCCGATGGTCTGAACCGCGATGCCCCACTCGCTCAGGGGCAGGTCGTGCTCCTTGCGGCACGAGACTTCGCAGGACCTGCAGCCCGTGCAGAGCTGATAGTCGATCAGCATTCCGTATTGCATGACGTCCCCCTCCCTAGTCGTCGAGCGAATCGACGCGTTCGATCTTGCAGATGCCGTTCTTGTACGGCGCGCCGTACCCCGTGATGCCCGTGCTCTCGTGCGGGATCAGGTTGTTGGCGTTGGCTTTCCACACGCCGTAGAGGTTCGGTGCCTCGCCGTCTTGCTCGGGGAACCACCAACCGTGCTCGACGTGGATGAACTTGTCGTTGACCATCTCGGTCAGCCATGCCTTTTGCACCATGTGGCCCTGCGGCGTGGTGACGCGCACCCAATCGCCGTCGGCGATGCCGTACTTCTCGGCGACGACCGGGTTGATGCTGACGAGCGGCCAAGGATGCATGGCGCGCATGCTGGGCACCTGGCGATGCTCGGAGTGGAACATCGAGATGTTGCGGCCGCCCGTGGTGTAGTACAGCGGGAACTCATCGGCCAGGTCGGGTCGCGACACGTGGCTGAACTCGGGCTCCTCGAAATAGGGCACCGCGCCTTCGCCGTAGTTCTCGAGCACGATGGACTTCAGCTCGATCATGCCGGTCATGGTATCGAAGCCCGGCTCGCCATCGGGGCGCAGCAGGCCCTTCTCGTACTTGCGGTACTCGTAGCCGGCCATCTTGGCGGGCTCGGCACGCACGTCTTCCAGGCCGAAGTCGTAGTTGGCGCGCAGCTGCTCGTCGAAGAACTGGTCGACCGACTCGAAGCGCTCCCAGAGTTCCGGGCGCAATCTCTTGCCCATGTCGATGAGGATTTCCAGGTCGCTCTTCGTGTTGGGGTTGTCGAAGGCCTTGTTCATGGCGCCGATGAAGTGCTGGTTGCGCCCGAAGTTGGGCGTGACCAGGCCGTCATGCTCGACGAACGTGGAAAGCGGCAGCACGACGTCGGCAAGGGCCATGATGGTCGGCGTCATGAAGATGTCCTGGCACACGACGAACTCGAGCGGCTTCATGGCCTCGTACCAGCGCTGCGGCTGGTCGGCCATGCACGCGAGCGGGTTCGTGCCGATCATCCAGACCGCTTCGGGAATGCAGGCAACTGTCTCGTTGACAACGCACTGCTCATACTCATCCCATCCATTGTAATCAAGGCAGATTCCGGAATCGTATATCTGTTTTGCCTTTTCCATAGCCTTGATTGAATTTTCATTATTGACTATAGGTTCCCCATCCGCATCAAATAATCCGGTTCCCAGTTCGTTACGAATCATCGAATAAAGATTTGTCTTCTGCGGGTTGACAGGGAGCATTTTGACCGGATCGCCGCCCGGTGTTTTGCACACAGCTTCAACCTTCTTTCCGGCTTCAATCAGATCATCCCATGTTTTAATGCTGTCTGCATCTACCCCGGCCTGTTCAAAGTAATCCGTGCGGTAGAAAAGTCCCATCGGGCCGGCATCCCATGGAAAAGCATGCGTCTTATCGTTATATACACACTCATTGATTTTGGACTGAACAAAATCATCCGAGTTTAAAATGTCCGACAGATCCAGAAACCCTTCCGGGAACTTGTCTTCATAACTGGTGATCACATCACCTTCAATCTGAATGATATCCGCAATTCCATTGCCGGTGGATAAAGATGTCGAAAGCTTTTTGTAAACCTGATCCGTTCCCATTTCAACAAAATTGAATTTTACATTCGGGTGTTCTTCCTGATATTTTGCAGCGCAGTCTTTAAGCTGCATCAGAGCGACATCCCATGCCCAGACGGTAAGCGTAACGTCTCCGTCTGAACTTTTTTCAGTGGTACCGCTCTGTGCAGCAGCACTTTCTCCTTTCTCTCCAGTGCTGCCGCAGCCGACCAGTAATCCTCCTGCCAATGCAAGTGTCACAGCTGCCGCCAGTAACCGTTTCCCTACGCTTTTTTTCATAACAGCATTCCCTCCTTGAATTATATAAGCTATGGAGTTTTCTCCATGTTTCGCTGTAATTATTCCTTAACAGCTCCTCCCATCACCCCGGCGACAAACTGT
>CADAKR010000192.1 GCA_902788545.1 uncultured Coriobacteriaceae bacterium | reverse complement strand
TGTTCATCGTGCACAGCACCACGCCGCCAGCCAGCGGAGTGCACCCGCCGACAAGGCCCGTGCCCGCGCCGCGGACCGTCACGGGGATGTCGTTGTCGTAGCACAGCTTCATGATGGCCGAGACTTCCTCGGTGTTGGCGGGGAACACGACGGCCTGAGGCATCTTCGTGCCGTAGATGGGCATCTCGTCGCGCGAGAAGTCCACGTTCACGTCGTCTCCGAATTGGAAGTTCGCCTCGCCGACAATCGACTTCAGCTGTTCGGCCAAGTCACTGGTCAGCTCTGCATATTCACCCATGGTGCCTCCATTTCGAGTCGTTGAAGAATACAAGACCATTATGCCCTAGTTGCCCGTCGCGTTCTTGATGGGAAGAATCTCGATCCAGCTGCCGTCCGGATCCTCGATGAAATACAGGCCCATGCGCGGGTTCTCGCGGATGATGCAGCCCATTTCCTCGTGGAGCTTGTGCGCCGCTTCGAAATCGGGCACGGTGAACGCGATGTGGGTGTCCTTGCCGCCGTTTTCGTACGGCTCGGTGCGGCCGCGGTTCCAGGTGAGCTCGATTTGGAACGGTGTCTGGTCGTTGACCAGGTACGTGTTCGACCACGACCCGTCTTCAGGGCCCATGGTGTGGTGGACGGTGTAACCCAGCGCCTTCTCGTAGAATTCCAGCGACTTTTCCAGGTCGAGCACGTGTATGCACCAATGAATGAACGTTGCTTGCATGGCTTCCTCCAAACGCCGATGGTTTTCATTGCCATTCGAGTATATGGCATCTCGGCGGTTGAAGGGCGGGTGAGCTGTAATGCGCAGGGGCGGAGTCTAGTTCAACGCTGCAATGCCGGCGCTCCCCTTGTCTGAATTGCCGGTTTTGCCACGTCGGCCGAAGAGGCTGTCCGCTTCTGAGATGACGATGCCCGCCAAGATGGCGATGACGCCGAGGATTTTCACGGGTGACGTGGCATCACCGAGGATGAGAACGCCCGTTATGACGGCTGCGGGAAGCTCCATTGACGTCAGGATGGCCACGAGGCCGCCCGAAAGCCGTTTGGCCGCATACGACAGGCAGAGCACTGGAATCGAGGCAAGCAATCCCAATGCGAGTGCGCCGGGGGCGAGCGCCGCAAGCGTTTCGGGTGATTCCGTATACAGGCCCGGGAACACGATGGATAACAGGATGGCACCGGAGAGGCACAGCAAAAATGAGCGGGGTACAGGATGCACGTCGGTTGCGACCTTCCCGTTGAAATACAGGAAGAACGAATACGAAACCGCGCATCCGATAGAGAGCAGGATTCCTTCCACGTTAAAGGAGGATTCTCCGCCCGCAACTGTTTCGGCGACGCCGCTTGCCAGTAGCGTGCCCCCTATGATTACGATGGCTGCCACGATGATCCGCTGGGGTGGGAGGGTGCGTTCGATGGCGCTTTGGATGGCGATGGTCAGCCATACGTATTGGAACTGGATTGCGACGGCGGGTCCGACCGTCAGGTGGTCGATGCCCGAATACAGCAGGAGGGCGGACAGTGGTTGCAGTAACCCAACGGCCAAGAGCTTGCATGCGTCACGTCCACTTGGGAGCTGCCTGAATTTCACGAGCGTGAACAGTCCGAGCAACAGCGTGGCGACGAGGAACTGGGCGGTCGCGATTTGTCCGAGAGAGAATCCCTGCCTCATGACGATCTGGCTCGCTGTTCCCATGCACCCGAAAGCGATGCCGGCGCTTGTTGCGGCGGCGACTGCGGTAATGGAGATGTTGCTCCTCTGAGATGACACAGCTTTCCTTCCGTTATGGATGTCGCTATCCGCCGGCCGCCTTGGAGTCGCGGCCGGCGGATGAAAGGGGATATACCGTTACGCCTCGAACACGATCTTGCCGTCGACGACGGTCATGGCGCATTTCGCCTCGGAAATGGCGTCGTGGTCGATGGTGAAGATGTCCTTGTCGAGCACGCAGAAATCGGCTTTCTTGCCGGGCTCGATGCTGCCGCGCACGTCCTCGGCGAACTCCTGGTAGGCGCCTTCGTATGTGAACTGACGGATGACCTGGGGCAAGCTGAGACGCAAGTCGGGGCGGTACACGTTGCCCGTGAACGTCGAGCGGCGGGTGACGGCCGCCTGCACGGCTTGAGTCCAAGTGCCAAATGGGCCGCCGATGGAATCGGAGCCGTTGGCGATGTGCATGCCCGCTTCGACGAGGTCGCGCGTTCCCATGGTCATGGTGCCCTTGGCGGCGCCGCACAGTTCGATGGTGGGCTCGTACACGAACGACGAGAGGGCCGACTGTACCGAGATGCCGATGCCGTTGCGCTGCGCGCGGAACAGGTCCTCGCGATCGCCGAACGTGTCAGCGTGAATCAGGTAATGACGACGCGGCGCGGTGGGGTTGTTGCGCTGTGCGGCGATGTAGGCATCGGTCACGACCTGCACGGCCTTGTCGCCGATGGTGTGGATGCCGATTTGCCAGCCGCGATCGTGCGCGAGTTGCACGCAGCGGTTGATCTCGGCGATTTGCTCCTCTTCGGTCGAGCCAGGGTCGAGGAACGTCGAGCGCCCATGCCAACCCGGGGTGTCGAGGTAGTCGTTTTTCATCCAGGCGCTGTGGCCCATGGGGATGCCGTCGCAGAACATCTTCAGCATGTGCATGTCGACCCAGTCTTTGTCGGGGAAGGTGGGGAACTCGAAGGTGTCGAGGCATTCCTTGATCAGGTCGTAGCTCTGGATGCCGTTCTTGCCGGGATAGAAGCCGAGCGACACGCGGGCAGTCAGCGCACCTTCTTCGGCGAGTTCCCGGTAGGCGCGCAGGCCGTTCTCGCCCGAGGCGCCCACTTCGCGCGTGCTGTTGGCGGGGCCGGTCGTGCAATCGGTGTAGCTGGCGTAACCCATCGAGTTCATGAGTTTCTGGCCGGCTTTGAGGTTTTCTTTCAATTCTTCGACTGTGGCACGCGGCATGTTCTTGAACACGAGCTGCAGCGCGCTTGATTCTTGGAACATGCCCGTGGGCTCGCCGTTGGCGTCGCGGATGATCTCGCCGCCGACCGGGTCGGGCGTGGCGGCGGTGATGCCGTTAAGCTCGAGCACCTTCGAATTGGCGACGCAGGTGTGGCCGTCCCACATGATGATGACGACCGGCACGTCGGGAAGGATGGTGTCGAGGTCGTGCCTTGTGATGGCGCGTCCCTCTTCTTGCAGTTCGGCGATCTCCTCGCAGTTCATGCCTGCGCCGCGCACCCAGGTCCCCGGCGCAATTTCGCCGGCGCGCTTGCGCAGGGCGACTTTCAGGTCGTCGAGGCTGCGCACGGAAAACCCGCTGCAGTCGACGGTGTTGCGCATGTTGTCGCTGTAGTCGCAGATGTGCACGTGCGCGTCGTGGATGCCGGGCAGCATGGTGCGGCCACCGAGGTCGACGATACGGGTGTGCGGGCCGGCGTATAGTTCCATTTCGGGCGATTCGCCCGTGTCGATGATCCAGCCGTTCTTCACGGCAACCGCGTGCACGAACGAGAAGTCCTTGTCGACGGTCGCGATGTTGCCGTTCACGAATATGGTGT
>CADAKR010000191.1 GCA_902788545.1 uncultured Coriobacteriaceae bacterium | reverse complement strand
CGACGCGAACGTGGCCTTGGCGTCCTTCAGGTACAGCACGATGGTGTTGTCGTCGTTCTCGTCGTACATGTTGCGCAAATGGGGATATGCGTCGAGCATGTGCTTCTTCGCCTCGACGCGGTCATCTGGCACCAGCGTAGCGGAAACGCGCAGCCAGTCCAGGCCCGAGCACGCGCAGATCTCGACTTTGGGATTGGCCTCGATCTGCTTGTAGACGTCTTTCGACTTGCCCGTTTGGATGTAGAGCCTGTCCTCGAACAGGTCGATGGTGCCGAAGGGACGCACGCGAGGCTGGTCGCCTTCGATCGTGGCCAGGTAATACGTGTTGGCTTCCTTCAAGAAATTGTAAACCGTCTCCATGCTCGCCCCTTTCTGGTCGTTGCTTGCAAGCACTTGAAGTATAGCTCGTTCGCAACCGCACGACTTGCCCAAGCCCGTTTAAGGGCCTCATGTCCCGCAGGCCAACGCGTCAATGGGCTACAATGGGCGCATCAGCCATGTCCGAGGAGAAAGGCGCACCATGGCCACCATGTCTGCTGAAGTGCAAAACCTCTTCAAAGAGGTCGGCGACGTCGTGTTCACGACCGCTAGCGCCGATGGGCAGCCGAACAGCTGCGTCGTCGGGATGAAAGCCGTCATAGACGACGAAACCGTCTACCTATCCGACCAGTTCTTCAAGAAAACCCTTGACAACGTGCAAGCGAATCCTAAAGTCGCCGTCTTGTTCTGGAAGGGCGTCGAAGCCTACGAGCTTCACGGCACCGCCCGTTACGTGAACGAGGGCGCCGAGTTCGAAGAGCAGAAAGCCTGGGTCGACGCCGCGTTCGAGCAGATGGGCAAGCCCATCAAGGCCAAGGGCGGCTGCTTCGTGCACGTCGAAGCCGTGTTCAGCTCGTCTCCCGGCCCCACCGCCGGCGCCCAACTCGCATAGCAGCTGCCCGCCCAACGTCTCTTCAGCCGGGCACTCGGAGCCTACAGGATAATAGCCACCACGAGAAGGGCGACGACCGCCAGCAGGGCAACCACGTCGAACGCGGCAAACGGGTACTGCTTGAAGCCCGATGCGCGCGTGCGCAAGTTAAAACCGCGAACCTCGGCGGCGATGGCGGCGCTGTTGGTCTTGCGCACCGAGCTGACGAGCAGCGGCACGCACAACGGCATGATCAACCCGATTTTCTTGATTATGCCAACCTGGTCGAATTCGACACCGCGCGCGGTCTGCGATTCCATGATGCCCTTCATGTCGTTGAGAAACACCGGGATGAAGTGCACGGTCAACGAGAACGTGAACGCGTACTTGTAAGGCACGTGCAGCACCTTCACGGCGGCATTCGTCATGTCGGACACCTTCGTGACGTAAAACGTCAGGAACAACGGAATGGCAGCCGCTTCCAGGCGAACGACCGTCGTCAGCGCGGCGATGAGACTCCCGGTGCCGATGTATCCCCACGGCAGCACGACAAGCGCATCGCCCGACGGCGTGAACAAGATTTGGATGATGGCGAGCAGCAGCGAAAACGCAAACACCGCCTTCATCAGGCCAATCGTGGGCTTCATCATCCCGCACGACGCGGCCATGGCAAGCGCGAGCACGAGCATGCAGGCCAAGAACACGAGGTTCGACGAGAAGAAGCAGGCCACGGCGAACACGATGGCGCCGAGAAGCTTCACGATGGGATTCAAGCGGTGCATCAACGACGTGCCAGGCACGTACTCGAGAAAGCCGTTCATCGCGCACCTCCTTCCACCAGCGCATCTTCGGCGCCGGGCGCAGTCGGAGCGTACGTGGGAACCGACGAGGCCGCCTCGGGCTTTCCGACGGCAGTCGCGATGGCAAGCTCCATTTCGTTAAGCGTGTTGGCGGTTGCGACCAGAGTGCCTTCCAGATCGGGGCGCATCATGTTCAGGCCCAGCGAGATATCGACGATCTGAGGCGGTACCAGATTAGCCGCTTTCAGCGTGTGGCGGTTGCGCAAGACCTCGAACGTCGGGCCCTGGTCGACCACGCAGCCATCGCTCATGACAATGACGCGCTCGGCGAAATCTGCGACGACTTCCATGTCGTGGCAGACCATGATGACCGTCGTGCCGTTCTCGTGCAGATGGCGAATGATGTCCATCACCTTCACGCATTCGCGGAAATCAAGGCCGGTCGTCGGCTCGTCAAGCACGATGACGGGCGGCGCCACCACGATGGTGGACGCAAGCGCGAGCAGCTGACGCGTGCCGCGGTTCAGCAGGAACGGGTCATCGTCGGGATTGAAAGCGAATTCCGCGATGATCTCGTCGACACGGCGCTCAGCCTCGGCGTCGAGCGCCCCAAGGGCACGGAAGCTGAACAGCAGCTCCTCGCGCACGGTATTGCAGCAAATCTGGTTGTCGGGGTTCTGGAACAAGAAGCCGACGCGGCGGGCCAGCTCGCTTGTCTTCAGCTGCGTCGTGGGCACGCCGTCGACGAGAACCTCGCCCGACTCGGGTTTCAGCAGGCCGTTCACCAGGCGCATCGTCGTGGATTTGCCGGCGCCGTTCGTTCCGACGAACGCCACGAACTCGCCGTCCTCCACAGTGAAGGACACGCCTTTCAGGATGGGGATGTCGGCATTGTAGGACGCATGCACGTCGCGAAACTCGATGGTCATGCGACCACCCCCAGAAGCGCGTCGCAGGCTTCCTCGACGTTGCGGCACACCGGACCTGCGTATATGCCGTCGGCGGAAAGGCGGTTCATGAGCGTCGTCGCGCGCGGGCAGTTCACGCCTATCGCCAACAGCTCGTCGGAATGGGCCAACACGTTGGCAGGCGTATCGGCAAAGCGAATGCGCCCTTCGTCGACGATCACGAGCATGTCGGCATACTGGGACAGAAGCGCGATCTTCTGCTCGACGACCACCACGGTGGTGCCATGTTCGCGCGCGTAACGGGTAAGCAGGTCGAACACGCCCACGGAGCTGGCCGGGTCAAGTTCGGCTGTCGGCTCGTCAAGCACGAGCACCTTCGGACGAAGCGCGAGAATCGACGCGATGGCCACCTTCTGCTTCTGCCCACCCGAAAGCGAGTCGATCGTGCGGTCGCGCAAATCCCCGATGCCCATGTCTTCGAGCGCTTCGACCATGCGCGCCTCTATCTCGTCATGCGGCACGCCGAAGTTCTCGAGGCCGTAGAGCATCTCGTCGTCGACCACCGATGCGACGAACTGCGAGTCGATGTCCTGGCAGACGCTTCCCACGACAAGCGAGATGTCGGTGAGCGCCGTCTCGCACGTGTCGTTGCCTTCCACCACGACCGAACCGAAGAAATCGCCTGGGTAGCAGTGCGGGATGATGCCGTTCATGGCGTAGGTCAGCGTGGACTTCCCGCTGCCCGCCGCTCCCGTGATGCCGACGAACGCGCCGTCCGGGATGGTGAGGTTGACATCCCTCACCACCGGCTCGGCGCTTTCGCGGTACGTGAACGTGAAATTGCTGATTTGAATCATGGTGCTTCTTTCAATCAAAGCGGCGAAACACTTACTTCTTCAGGACCTTGCGCAGGGGCGGAACAAGGATCGTGTTCAGGACGGCGTTG
>CADAKR010000190.1 GCA_902788545.1 uncultured Coriobacteriaceae bacterium | reverse complement strand
AATTCGATGGTGTCCTCACCGTTCAGCTCTTCGGTGTGCACCAGCTCGCCAACCACGGGCAGGATGCCGATGCGCTCGTCGAAGCGGTCGAACCACCAGAGTTGGGGAACAGCGCCAGCCATCACAGCCACCTCTCGTGGAAGGCGGTCATATAAGAAGAGCACCCGGAGAAGGCAAGCGTGCAGATGCCAGGCAACAGCGAGAAGAAGTCGCTCGAAAGCGTCACGTCCGCGCGGGCGTCAACGCCGCCAATGGTCACGCCCTCGCTTGCGCAGTCGATGGAGACGACCTCGCCGCCGGAGAATGGACGCTCAACGCGCACGACCTTCCCGCCGCACCCGACCTGCACGGCAGAGCCGGCTGAAGCCACGAGCTCGAACGTCGGCCACGTAGGCCACGTCCCGCCGACCTCGAACGACGTACCCACCTCGCGCCGTCCCATACCATAGGCCACGGGATCGAGCAGCGTGAAGTCCACGTCCCCGTGCCCGTCCTCGAAGAACGAAGACCAGGCGCCGGCATCGGTGCACACAGCATCGCGGTACTCCCACTCGGGCTCGTCAGGAAGCCGCAGCGTGCCGCCGTCCGTGGAGCACAGCGCCGAGTAGACCCTGTGACGTATGTCGGCCAGGCCGTTCGTGCCAGGCTTGTACCCGGCATCCATGTAAAGGCGAACGCGCACCAGTCTCGGCGGTATGCGCCCGGAGACGAGCAGGGCGCCCGCACGACCCGGTACGACCATAGTGTTCGCGGCGATGGGGAACGCGACCTTATCTATCACCTCAGTGGAGGAGAACTCGGAGAGGTCCAGCCCGTTGTAGACGATCGACCTCATGAGCGCCCCCTCGCGCGTCCGTAGGCTATTGCACGTCGCTGGGATGCGAGCGAGTACGTATCGACCGAGATGGATCTTGACGTGGGCGTCGAGGGCTTCTGCCCCAAAGCGTCAAGGCGCAGCTCGCGCTTGTCCTTGTCCTTGTCCTCGTCTTTCCTCTTGGAATCGCTCACAGCGCCCTCACCACCGTGCATGCGACTTCGAACGACCACACGAACCGCCCGCTCGAATCGCGCTCCTTGAAGACAGGTGCCGTCGTGTCAATGCCCACGATGCGGTAAGCACCTGCATCTGCATAAGGCTCCCAATCGGCACGCCGAACGGCATGCTCGGCAGCGGTAGCCACGCTCTCTGTGTCAGCCAAGGTTTCGCGCACGACCAGCACCGTGACGGCCACCGTCCCGCGCTCCTCCTCGGTCATCCGGGAGTCCCTTTCGAACTCGCCATCCAGCACAACGATCGGCTCAGCGCAGTCCAGCGCCGAAGGCGAAACTTTTGAGAAGTAACATGAGAAGTGGGCATCTGCCAGCAGTTTTGCAATCGAGTCAGAGCAGCTCATCGTACCGTCAGCTCCCAATGGTGCACATGCCCGTTGAAGTCCTCGCACCGCTTGCACTCGGCCAAGTAGTAGGAATGCCCGCCGATGTCGATGCGAGATCCCGCAGGAATCTCGAACGCGCCGACGGAGTTCAAGGCGTCGACGTAGACCTTGCCGGCCCCGGCGTCCGCGCTCCTGTGGCTATCGTCGACTACGGAATGCTTTCGTGCGAACCTCACGTGCGAGACTTCGACGCCCTCGGTATAGCCGCCCTCGCCGTCTGGAATCCTCACCACGGCATTCCGGCCAGCAGCCGCGCCGGTATCGGACGCAGGCTTCTCATCATCTCACCCCGCAGAACACGAGCGAGGTGCCGACAAGCTCCTTCAGCGCGTCAGCCGTGGCGATCTCCTCGCCGGTGGTGCCCTCGTCCTCGTAGTGGGTCACCTTGAAGTCGCCCAGAGCGAACCCGCCAACCTGACCCTCGCCGAACTCAGCGAAGGCGTCAACGGCAGCGCAAACCGCCCGCTGGTACGCCACAAGCTCGCAATCGGCAGGCTCCTTCGCGCCCACCAGCCACCGAACATGCCGCTCGGCGGCGGGCAGCGACGCGCCGAAGGCGGCCTCCGAAAGACCGCCCCCGTACGTCTCGCTGTAGAACTGATATGTCACCGCAGCGGCCACGTTGTTTCCTAGGAGGTCGATGCGGAAACGTAGACGCCATCGAGCTTGTTGTCAAAGAGCTCCACGATGCCGTACTTGCGATACTTCATCATGTACGAGTCCAGCGACTCAAGCTCGTCGGGAGAGAAGACGCGCGACGCCACGTGCTTGTCGAACTTGATGACCGCACTCTTCTCCACGACCATGAAGTTGATGTCCAGGCCGGGCGTGGTGGTCATCTCGTAGTACGTCCCCAGGTTCGACTTCGTAGGGCTCGCGACCTCGGTGTACACGTAGGGGCTTGCCGACGTTCCGCTGCCGCTGCGCGTGTAGTAGGTCTTGTTGGAGTCGACCTCGGTGTCGCTCGTCAGCTCGTAGGTGGCCGCACGCTTCTGGTAGCCGAAGCCGTCATCCCCACCAGAAAGCAGGTCGATGGCCGTGTAGAAGCGCACCTGCGGCACCTCGACAACGCGGGCGAAGCGTTCTAGCACGCGGTTGCTCATCGTGGTGTTCGCCAGAGAGAAGTCGTCGAGCACGCCCTTGAGCGTCGGCGTGATGAACAGGATGCGGCTCCCGGTGGAGACCTGCGCCTCGTCCATCGCGCCCGTCACCGTGCGAAGCGATGCCAGGACGTCGGTGGCGGCGGCCTCGGACAGGTCTTCGCTCGCTACGGTCACGCCCGTGTGGCCCGCGATCTCGGCGAAGGTGAAGGCGTCGGCTTCGGGGGCAACCTGAGTGCGCTGAAGCTCGGCCCCTGCTTCGACGAAGCAGTCCAGGACGCCGGCTTCCTCCACGTCCATGACGTCTGCCATCAGGCGGATGCCGCGATCGTAGTTGAAGGTCTTCGTCTCGAAGGCATAGTTAATGCTGCCCGTCTTGTAGCCCACGTTGCGCGTGTAGTCGCCCAGCCCAGAGACCTCGATCTTGGGAATCATGATCTCCTTGGCATTGCGGCCCGCACGCATCATGCGTCGCCCGCTCGTCAGGCACCCCGACACGCTCGCGCGCTGATAGACGGCATCGAGGATAGAGGTGTAATTCTTGGTATAAGCAATCGAATTGGACATTGGTCAGCCCTCCTATTCGTCGTCGGAATCGTCCAGGCCGGCGAGCTTGCGCCAGCGTTTCATGGTCTTGCCCTCGTCGGAGCTCGTGCCTGCGTTGGGAAGCCCTGTCTTGCCGCCCTGCTGGGGTGTGGGGGCGTCTACGAAGAGCCAAGGCTCCTCGGCCTTGAGCTTGTCGATGTCGCCGCCGTGGTCATCCAGAAGAGCACGCGCCGCCTTGATGTTGCGCACGCCGGCCAGCTGCAGTTTGAAGTCGATGCGGTCAGACTCTCCCTGGGCCTTCAGCTCGGCAATCTCGCCACGCAAAGCTTCGGCAGCTTCTGCGTTCTTCGCGGCATCCGCCACCTGTTGCTCAAGCGCCGCGATCTTCTCGTCGCGCTCGGCGATGGCCTTCTCCCAGTTCACACCGCTCACCTGCGGCTGCTCTTCCTGCGCTTGCTCGTACCCGAGGTCTTGCGCGGTTTGCGACTCTTCCTGCGTTTCTGCGCCATGTGC
>CADAKR010000189.1 GCA_902788545.1 uncultured Coriobacteriaceae bacterium | reverse complement strand
TAAAAGTGCAGGTCAATAGGGCAATCCGCGCCAAGCCAATCGCGCAGTTTTAGCCAGTTTTAGGCACTTTTCGCTGCCGGTGTGCACCCCGTGTGCACCTGGAATGACGCTGAATCGCTGCTTCGGCGGCCTTTCGTTTCGCCTATCCACCTGCCTCCATGCGGTCGAAACGACGCATCGGGTCCTCCCTCGTGTCGGCGATGAAGAGGAACCGCATCTGGAGCGCAGCCTCGTCGGCGGCCAGGTACAGGACCTTGAAAGTGCCCGGCACGTAGTACCATTTGCAATCGACGGGAGGCGTCGCCGCGTCGTAGGGAGGGTCGTAGTCGCGCAACAGGCCCGGGTTGTCGACCAGCACGTCGATGGAATGCTCGACCTTATCGTATACGGAATCGGGCAAGCTCCATCAGCTGCTCGTGGAACTGCCGTGCGTAAAGCGCCTGATAGGTCATTACGCGACCACTGCCTTAGCCGAACGGGCGGCTCGGGACTCCTCGCGCGTCACGAAGCCGCCCTCGTCGAACTGGCGCAAGCCAGCCGCGACTCCTTCGGCAACCGAGCGGTCGTACGCGTTAGCGGCGCGCTCCTGGGCGCTTATCGCGGACAGCGCGAACGGGATCGCGCGCTCTCGCACCACGGTCTTGGCGAAGATCCCGAATGCCGTGGACGGCGGCAGCCCGATCTCCTTGCAGACGGCAGTGAAGTCCCTTTTCAGGTCGTCGTCAATGCTTATCGTCATCGGCATAATTAACCTCGTTTCCAGTCGTTATTACGTATAAACAATATATTAAATACGTATTAGCAACGCAAGTTCCTATGCGCTGTATCCCAGCAGTCAATCAGCCACGACAGGGGCGGCTTCGCGCGGTAGGGGCGCTAGCTCGCCAGATACAAGAGCGAGCTCGCCGCAAGGACCTCGAAACCCTCCTGCCCCTGCTGGAAGGCATGGGGATTGCAAAGCTCATCATGGAGAGCAGGTTTCCGGCGGCCGACGCCAAAGATATGGCGCTCTACCGATCCATGAGGAAGAAGGGGCTCATCAACGCTATCGAGCTTGCCTTCGCCAGCCCCGAAGAAGAGCATCGGCTGTGGATTCCCGACCAGATTCTCGGAGCATATTCAGACGCTACGGTAGGCTCGAGATCCGCCGACTCATGGCGCCAAGAATGGGACGCCTTGAAGGGCAGCGTCAGCACGGTGAGGGCGATGCTTTAGAATGCGCCGGAGCCGGCTCCCGAGAACGCTCGGGTACACCGGCTCCGACTTCCAAATCCCCTCTCGGGGATGGCTTTCGCCAAAATTGTAGCATTCCTGCGCCACATTTCGATGGTCGTACTTGCAATCATCAGCAAAACGTCAACTGGGACCGTGACAGGCGTGACGGGTGTGACGGCTCCCTCGGGATGCCCCGCGCCTGTCACCGTCACCGCCTGGCTGCGCCGCGCTTCAGCGCCGACTTGCCCACCGCCGACTTCGAGAACTGGCGCTGACCTGTATTCTTTTTTCGGACACGGATTCAGGAACTTCCCGCATGGATGCGGGTACGATATCCGTTACCGAGGAAAGGACGGGAAATGGCAGACAGCCACACCTACACCGACGAGTACAGGAGGGAATGCGCCGACCTGGTGATAGCCTCCGGCAGGCCGGCCACGCAGATGGCCGACGAGATCGGCGTCAACCGCAAGACGCTTCAGCACTGGGTCCAGCGCAGGAAGATGGAGCTGGAGGGCGCGATGCCGACGGCCGACCCCGAGCTGAAGGCCGCCCAGAAGCGCATACGCGAGCTCGAGATGGAAAACGCCTTCCTGAAAAAAGCCGCGGCCTTCTTCGCCAAAGACCAGGCGTGAGAGCGAGGCGCCGCCTGATGGAGGCGGAGAAGGCGAACTTCCCCGTCAAGACGATGGCCCGGCTGCTCGGCGTGAGCCGCTCGGGCTTCTACGAATGGCTGCGCCGGGGCGAGCCGGAAGACCCGTGGCTGCAGGCCAGGGCCGACGTCGAGCGCGAGTGGGCCGAGTCCGACCGCCGCTTCGGCGCCCGGCTCGTCCGCAGCCGGCTGCCGCACCTGACGCTCTACCGCGTGCGCAAGATAATGCGCGGGCTGGGGATACGCGGCGTGACGCCCAACGCGCGGAAGCGCACGACGATCCCCGACGCGGGCGCCCCCGAGAGGCCCGACCTGCTGAAACGCGACTTCACGAGCCCGGTGCCCACCTACAAGCTCGTCGGCGACATCACCTACCTCAAGACCGGCCAGGGATGGCTGTTCCTCTCGACGGTGATCGACCTGAACACTCGGATGGTGGTGGGCTGGTCGCTCTCGGGGCGCATGACGGCCGACATCGTGGTGGGCTCGCTCGAGATGGCCTGGCGGCGCGGCTACGTCGCGGAGAACGCCATATTCCACTCGGACGCGGCGCCCAGCGCACGTCGCGGCTCGTGGGCGCCTGGGCTGCAGATCACCAGGTCAGGCTGTCAGTGGGGCGGACCGGCAGCTGCCACGACAACGCGGTCGCCGAATCGTTCTTCGCCACGCTGAAGAACGAGATGCGCCACCTGGGGAAATGGCCGACGCGGGACGAGGCGAGGCACGCCGTCGTCGAGTTCATCGAGTCCTACTACAACCGCAGGAGGCCCCACTCGACGATCGGTTACAGAATCCCGGCGGAGGCCATGGACGGCTTCTTCGAGAGGACGGAGCCGATGCTTGAAACCGCGCATGAGCAAGCTGCCGGAAAGCTGTCGAAAGCGGCCTGATTCTTCAGGAACTCGTGTCCGAAATATTGACACAGGTCAATCCGTGCAGCTTCCTGCCGTTTGCGCTCCAGCGGAATGCCTCATCCGAGTACACCTCAAGCGTGCCCGGCTGGTCAAAGTACGCCGTCTGCCGGTACTCGTCACCCCCGACCTCGCCCGGGTTGAACACGATCTCGTACGACTTGGCATTGGCCGGTGAAGCCGTTCCAGCCGAAGGCAAGCGAGCTTTCGAGATCGCTGATGAACGACTCTATGTCCCTTGCCCGCGCCGTGTCCAAATCGCTGCTCACACGCGTTACGATTGAGGGTCGACGAGCGTGAGGCCGTCAGCCTGATAGTCGAGCACGATGTCGTAGAGCATGCCCGTCACGTCGGCGGGGAACTCGCCCCACGTGTCGACCCCGATGGTGATCTGCTTGTCCTTGAACTGGCGGAACATCTCGTCATTGGGCAGGCAGATGACCGACACGGCGCCCGTGTAGTCGCTGCCGCCCTTGTGCGCCGTCACCTGGATGGGGGTGTCGAGCACGAGCAGCGTGAGCAGCCCCTTGTCTCCGGCGAAATCGCTGCCCGCATAGCCGACCTCGGCCGCGCGATCGGCGAACGTCGTGTTGACGACCGTGCCCGTTGCGAGCTGCTTGCCGTCGGCGGACGTGGCAGGCGCGGTTGCGGCCGCAGAAGCGGAAGCCGCAGCGCTGGCCGCCACCCCAGATGCGGCAGCCGATGCAGCCGCAGACGACACAGCGCTCGCGGACGGCGCCGATGCGCTCGCGGCAGAAGCGCTCGCGGCCGTCGACGCCGACGAGCCCGCGGCGCTTGACGAGACGCTCGACTGCGAACTCCCGCACGCCGCCAGCGCACACATCACCGCAACAGCCATCATCGTTACC
>CADAKR010000188.1 GCA_902788545.1 uncultured Coriobacteriaceae bacterium | reverse complement strand
AGAAGGAGCTGGCTCTCTCATCCTCTGCTTATGTTTATCTTCCGGTAGACATTCCTGTTTACGTGGTGGAGTTCACCCACAAAGACGAGGTAGACGCCGACCTTCTGCAAAAGGCGCTCGACCGCACGATTGCGCGCATGCCCTACCTTTCCGACACCCTGCAGATCGAGGGCGGTGCCGTGTACTATGCCGCCAACCCGCTTCCCATGGAGGTGGGCCGCGGGATATGGCTGCGCCCCGTGGGAGGGCGCGAGACCAACTACCACATGCTCGACCTCACCTGCGATGGCAAGGTCACGACTTTCACTATGTACCATGGTTTCTGCGACGGCCAGGGCATTGACATGTTCGCGGAGTCGGTGCTCTATCACTACTATTGCATGCGCGACGGCAAGGAATACGACCCTTGTGGGATTCGCACCGACGCGGGCACCATGTCTGAGGCGGAGGAGTTCGATCCAGCATCGGTCACCTATGAGGTGAGCCCGGACTTCGAGATGCCCAACAGGCAGCCGCAAGGAGAACCCTACCACCTGCCCGAGCTTTCGCCCTCCCTCGACAACGAGGTGAGCGACTGGGGTTTGCGGATAGATTCGGAAAGCCTCATGTCATTTGTGAAAGCGAACAACACGTCTCCTTCTGTTGCTATCTCCATGCTCTTTGCCGAGGCGGTGGCTGCTGCTCATCCCGATATTGATGCTCCTGTGTTCGCGAACCTGCCCATATCGGTGCGACGCATGCTCGGCTGCGAAGAGACTTTTAAGAACTGCTCCTCGCGCATCGTCTTGCCTCTCAGCGGTACGCCGCTCGATGCTCTGCCGTTCGCCGAGCGCGCGGCACAGCTGCGTGGCGTCCTGAAGATGCAGATGAACCCAGACATGTGGCGCAGCGTGTACAACATGCTGAATTCCAGGTACGTCAATCAGATGGAGGAGCCAATCGACTATTGGGAAAAGACCAAACGGCCATCGGGCTTCGCGACGGTCAGCCACGACACCTTCTACATCGACTATATTGGCCGCCTGCGCAAGACGGAGTACTCCGACAACCTCACCGACGTTCGCTTCATCTGCAAGCCTCCTGCGGGCAGCACGCTTCACATTAACATAATCGACCACGGCGGACAGTTCCGGATCGACTGCCTTGCCTGCGACGATATAACACCGCTCATCGACGCGCTCGAGCAGGTGCTTGCTACGCACGGCCTTTCGGTTGAACGCAAGCCGGAAGACCACTTCACCCTTCCTTCTACTTCCTGGCGCGAAGGGTTCTAAGCGCCTGGGCGCGCAAATCCTAGGGGGCCAAATATTGGCCTGTTAGCCAAAGGGGCCGGTTCGCCGGGCTCGGGCAAACGGTTGTCAACGGAACGCCGTTCGCGCTTTTCATTTGGGGAAACATGTGGCAGAAGCGAAGATGTTTTTGCTATTCCCCGGGGAGCTGGGAGAGGGGGGCGTCGCCTTCGCCGCCCGCCGCCGCTAGGCGAACAATGAGTCGATATTACCGCCAATGGCGGTATAATAGTGACGGTAAAAAAGGAGGGCTAATGCCGTACGAGCCGCCATTTGAACGGAACGACCGCATCGATTTCCTGTGCATGGATATTGCCGAGCTCGTGGGCATGGTCCCGTCGAACGCGCCGCTTGCGGCAAGCCCGGTTCTGCATCGTGAGCTCAGGATCAAGACCATCCACTCATCCCTTCTCATCGAGGGCAACGCTCTTGACCCCGAGGCGGTCACGGCAATCCTCGACGGGAAGCGCGTGCCCGGCGATAGCCACGACATCCGTGAGGTCGTAAACGCCAAACGCGCCTACGACTTAATTCCCGAATTGGACCCCTATTCCCTCGAGGACCTTCTCACGGCTCATCGAGCGATGATGGACGGCCTCGTCGCAGAGGCCGGCCGCTTCCGCTCGGGCAATGTGGGCGTGTTCGACGGCGACGCCCTGATTCATGCGGGAACACCAGCGCCATACGTCCCAGAGGTGATGGCCGACCTGTTCGGCTGGCTGAAAACGACACCTATGCACCCGCTGCTCGCATCGTGCGTGTTCCATTTCGAATTCGAGTTCTGCCATCCCTTCGCCGACGGCAACGGCAGGATGGGCCGCCTTTGGCATACGCTGCTGCTCTCGCGGTGGCGGCCCGTGCTGGAGTGGCTTCCCGTCGAGAGCACGATACGTCAGCGGCAGGCGGGCTACTACGACGCCCTCGCGAAGTCCGACGCCGCCGGGTCGAGCGAGGCCTTCGTGGAGTTCATGCTGGAAGCCATTCGCGACTCACTCGTGCCCTTCGTAAGCCCGAAGCGAGAACGCCAGATCGTGAAAGCTCGGGCGCTTGCCTATTTCAGGGAAAACCCGAAGGGCAACGTTTCGTCGCTCTCCGAAGAGCTCGGCTGCTCGAAGAGAAGCGCCGAGCGGATTGTCGCCGAGCTCAAGGGCGAGGGCGCGTTGGCGAGGCTGGGAAGCGCCCGATCGGGCTCGTGGGTTGTTGCAGGGGACGTAGGGACAACGGGGACGTAGCCCGTTGTCCCTCCAACCAATGGGTCGATGGGGCCAGGCCCTATCGACCCTTTAGGACAGCAGCAAGACCAAAAGCTGCGAGCCGAGAACCACGTCGATAACCCGAACATATTACCCGCTATTCACTAGAGCCCAAAGCGCCCAAAGAGCCAAAAGAGGAACCGTTATAACAACGTGAGTCTTGAAACGCCGAAGCGTTCGCGCTGAGAAACCGTTAAAATTAAAAATTTGCCGAGTGCTGTGTTTTACAACGAGATAATGGCGCCTGGCCCCTGTGGCTCATGTACGAGAGACGAGAGAGGCTCTATGGAAACGGAAAGCATCTTTGAAGCGACAGCCGCCAAGCGGAAGGTGAAGAAGGAGCAGAAGGCTTGGAAGTACATCCAGGAAGTGTGCAGCTTGGATGACGACGGCCTGGACAAGTTGGCCATCATCGATGGAAACAGGAAGTACACCTACAAGCGCATGTTCCGGGAATGGGAGCGATACGCCTCGGTGTTCACCGCGCTGGACATGACGGAGGAGCAGAACGCTCGCGTGGGCGTCCTGGGTTCCACGTGCGCGGAGGTCACGTTCGCGTTCTACGGTCTGAACATGGTGGGCGCGCAGGTTTCCCTGGTGGCGTCCTGGTCGGCCTTCAACTTCGAGCGGATCGCAGAGACCATCCGCCAGGAGAACCTGACGGACTTCATCGTGACGGACGACCTGGCCCGGCCGGACCTGGTGAGGGAGCTCATGCGCAAGCGCAAGGAGCTGGGGCTCAACCACGTGATCGTGCTGCACGTCACCATGGCGGGCGCCACCGCCATGCCGGTGATGACGGCGGCCTAGGAGGCCAAGAGCGTGTCCATGAGAACGCTCTTCTGGCCGATCTGCATGGAAACGCTGCTGGCGCGCTACGGCACCCGCGAGGTGCGCTATGCCCAGCAGGCGACGGACAAGAACGCCCTCATCATCCACACCACCGGCACCACCAGCGGAACTGGAAAGCCCGTGCCCATGTCGGACGGCGCGCTGAATTCAGTGCCGATAAGCTTCATGCAATTGAAGGGCATTTTCCTGCCCTTCGACCATCTTGTTACCGCCACCATGTTGGACCTCAGCAACTCCTACGGCATCATCGACCAGGTT
>CADAKR010000187.1 GCA_902788545.1 uncultured Coriobacteriaceae bacterium | reverse complement strand
CAAGGGCATTCCGCTGTCGGTTGTCACCGCGATGGGCATAAGCGAGCTTTACGGCAAGCAGGTGCGTTATTGCAGCAACCGCAAAGAAGTCAAAGACCATGGCGATGCCGGCATTTTGCTGGGCAGCACCTTGAACGACGGCGACCGCGTCGTGATGGTGGAAGACGTCACGACGTCCGGGAAGTCGATCGAGGAGACGTATCCCATCATCACGGGACTGGCCGACGTGAAGGTGTGCGGGCTCATGGTTTCGCTCAATCGCCAGGAAGTGGGCAAGGGCGGCCAGAAATGCGCGCTCGACGAGGTGTCGGATCTGTACGGTTTCCCGACGGCGGCGATTGTCACGATGGGCGAGGTAACCGAGCATCTGCACAATCGCGAGTGCCTGGGGCGCGTGGTCATCGACGACGCGTGCAAGGCCGCCATCGACGCGTACTACGAGACGTACGGGGTTAAGTAGGCTTCCGTGGCGTTGCGCTACAACGGATATGTCGGCGTTTTCGATTCGGGCGTGGGGGGCATCAGCGTCTTGCGCCAGCTTGCGGCGACGCTTCCCGCTGAGAACTTCGTCTATTTCGGCGATTCCGCTAACGCGCCCTATGGCGAAAAGACCCGCGACCAAGTGGCGAGAATGTCGCGGGACATCGTCGATCGGCTGCTCGACGAGGGCGCGAAGGCAATCGTCATCGCCTGCAACACCGCAACGTCGGTTGCCGCGGCGTCTTTACGGGCGGATTACGCGCATGTTCCCATCATTGGCGTCGAGCCCGCCCTCAAGCCCGCGACAGAGCAGCCCGGTGTCAAGCGCATACTCGTCATGGCGACGCCCATAACGCTCAGACTCGACAAATACCAGCTGCTTGCCGAGAAATGGGGCAGTGGCCATGAGGTCATCGACGCGCCGTGCCCTGGTCTTGCCGCACGCATCGAGAAGGGTGATTTGGAATCCCCCGATATATACGAGCTTCTCGAGGATTTGGTGGGCTCTTACGCAGGTGCGGTCGACGCCGTGGTGCTCGGATGCACCCATTACCCGTTCATAGCCCGTCAAATACGTGAGGTGGTCGGCGATGTGCCGCTATTCGACGGCGCTTACGGTACGGCCTTGCAATTGCAACGCAAGCTTGCCGAGCGCGGCTTGACGACGAAGTCATCTGGTCGCGGCACGGTCGAGTTCCTTTCGAGCAAGCCCGGCAAAGACGAGATCGAGCTGTACCGAAGCTTTTTCGAATCGTCTTAATTCGTTGCGGTTCGCACCTGTTCGAACCCCGCCAAATCATAGGCCTGTAATGCTATATACTTTGCTCTCCGAAGGGGGAGGGCCATGATTGACATACCAAGTCCCGCAATCGCCGTTGTCGGGCGCCATAATTCCGGTAAGACCACGCTCGTCGTGAAGCTCATAGGGGAGCTGACTTCACGGGGAAGGGACGTGGGGTCGGTCAAGCATCATCATCGGCTCGGGTTCGAGTTCGACGTGCCCGGCAAGGATTCGTACCGACATCGCCATGCTGGCGCGACTGAAACAGTCGTTGCCGCCCCAGACCAGATCGCTCGCGTGCGCACGCTCGATGCCGAGCTCGAATGTGCCGAGATCGTGCGTTCCATGCCCAACCACGACATCATCATCGTGGAGGGCTATCGGAAAAGCGGCCTTCCGACTATCGAAGTCATGCGCGCCGCCAACGAGGCTGACGCGGCGGTCGCGAAGGCGTTTTGCGACGGCGCCGAAAATGGCGAGCCCCTCGGCACTGATTTCATACAGAAATCGAGAGGCGAGCGTGCGTTCGAATTCGAGCGCGAAGGCATAGCCGACGACCTTGCCACCAAGATGCCGACGGCCGACACGATAGCGGTCGTGACCGACATTCCCGAAGCGCAAGCTGCAGCCGAGACGTATGGCATTCCCCATTTCCACCCCGATGATGTCGCAGCGATCTGCGATTTCCTCGAGCAGCATTTCGTGCGTCCGAAGGTCACCGTTGTCATCCAGGCCGGTGGCGAGAGCCGTCGCATGGGGCAGAGCAAGGCGCTTGTGCCGTTTGCCGGCCGGCCGCTCATGTGCCGCATGATCGAGCGGCTGTCCCCGGTTGCCGACGAGCTCATCATCACGACGAACGAAGCCGATCGCTTGGCGTTTATCGCCGACGACTATTCCGAATTGAACATCCGCCTCGTTGCGGACCTGCACGATTACCGCGGAGCGCTGCCCGGCATTCACACGGCGCTCGAGGCCGCGACAAACCCGTTTGTGGCGATCATCGCCTGCGACATGCTGTTTGCCTCGCCACGCCTCGTCGTCGCCGAGGCCATAGCGCTCAAGGAATCGGGCGCCGATGCCGTCATTCCCGTCAACAAGCATGGCTACGAGCCGTTCCACGCCATCTACCGGCGCTCGGCTTGCCTGCCTGCCGTGGTCGAGCTTCTCGGCAAGGGCGAAAAGAAGGCCCAGGCTTTCTTCGACCGGGTGAAGGTGCGCGAATACGAACAGGCGGAGGTGCTCCACGCCGAGCCGATGGGCGGTTGTTTCATCAATGCGAACACCCCCGACGAGTTGCGTGTGCTCGAAGAGGCGTTTCTCGAGCAATAATCCCCTCAGTTGTAGAGAATAGCTGTAAGGTCTGTCGAATCCTGCAGTTACAATTTCGTGCACATTCACAAATCTGAATCAATTCGGATACAATATGTGGTTAGCCAAAGGTGAAGGGAAAGAAACATGTTGTGTCCGAATTGCGAATCCGAGAATCGTGACGGCGCGAAGTTTTGCGACGAATGCGGTTTTCCCCTAACAGGAGCCATAGCGGCGCGGGCTGCGGAAGTGGCGGGAATCGCGAGCGAGGAGCCAGTTTCGAAGCCGAAGGACCAGCCGGCGCAGGACCCGCAGCCGGAGCCGATTTCGGAGGCTGGGGATGTCACCGCGGCGCTCGAGCCGATCGAGGAAGGCCAAGCCGAATCAGAAAACCTCGAAGCACCTTCGCCTGACGAAAAGGAAGCCCAAACCGAACCTGCTCCCGAGCCTGAAGTCGAGAACATAGCCGTGACGTCCGGCATCGTGCCCCCCGACGTCACGGCTGTCATAGAGACAGACTTCGGCGGCCTCGACCGCATCGACGACGTGTACGGCGAAACGGTCGTCGGTGCTGATTACCAGGAGCCGAAGGCCAATTGGCGCGATGGCCACACCATGCAGATGCCGCGCATCGAAGACGATGAGGCGCCTCGCAGCAGGGATTTCCTCGCCTCGTCGACGACCAAGCAGAAGACGAACAAGAAGGTCGTCATCGGCGTCATAGCCGCGGTCGTCGCCCTAGCGGCAATCATCGCGTTCGTAACGTATCAAATGCAGCTTTGGGGCGGCAAGGCCGTTCCCGACGTGCGCGGCATGACGGAAGCCGATGCCACAAGCGTGCTCGAGGGCAACGGGTTCACCGTTCGCTCCACCCAGGTGAAATCCGATGACACGGAGGGGCTCGTCCTGCTCATGGACCCGACGGCCGGCTCGCGAGCCGGCGAAGGCTCCGAGGTCGTCATCCACATAGCCTCCGCACGCGCCATCCCCGATGTTGTCGGCAAAACCGAGAAAGAGGCGAAAGCCGCCATCGACGAGGAGGGCTACGAGAACGTCTCATATGTGAAGGAGCGCTCTGATTCTGCGGAGGGAACGGTTCTGTCGATTTCGCC
>CADAKR010000186.1 GCA_902788545.1 uncultured Coriobacteriaceae bacterium | reverse complement strand
AGCGTATTATCGTCGCACTCGATTGCGGCCGCGATGAAGCCATGAGGCTGGCCGAGGTTCTGCGCGGTCGCGCGAAATGGGTGAAAGTCGGCATGACGCTGTATTACGCGTGCGGGCCTTCCATCGTGGCCGCGTTCAAGCAGCGCGGGTACAAGGTGTTTCTCGACCTGAAGCTGCACGATATCCCGTTCCAAATCGAGGGCGCTGCCAAGAACGCGGCTCTCACGGGTGCGGACATGATCACCATGCACACGCTCGGCGGCCAGGCAATGCTCGAGGCGGCTCAGAGAGGCGTTGCCAGCGCGGCTAAGGAGCGCGGCGATGGGGCGTTGGCCGTCACGCTCGGCATCACGGTGCTCACGAGCATGGATGGCGATGCACTTTCGCAGATCGGCATCGAGCGCACGCCTGCCGAACAGGTGAAACTGCTGGCGGGCGTTGCCAAGTCGGCTGGGATTTCGGGCGTGGTCGCCTCTCCCCAGGAGGCGTCGGCCCTTCGCGAGATGCTCGGTCCTCAGGCGTATATCGTGACGCCGGGCGTGCGTCCTGCGGGTGCGGAAGCGGGCGATCAGAGCCGTATCGCGACTCCTGCGCAGGCGTTTGCCAACGGCGCTTCGCATATTGTCATCGGGCGTCCCGTGACGCGCGCCGACGATCCCGCTGCCGCATTTGATGCGATTGTTGCCGAATTACAGTGAGGCTATCGTATAGGCGGTTCATCGGCGTTTTGTACAAACCAATCTGCAGGTGGCAGGACAGATGAAGAATATTTGCATTTCCGAGTGCTATTCCAACCGATAGTGCAAATTCTGCTTGTAATGGATGGTGAAACCGTCGTAGAATGTGCGCGCGCTAATCGCAACACATTCCTTAAACACAGCATCGCGGAACATGGCCAATGTGGTTGTGTTTTTGGTTTTGTTGCGAAAGGGGGCGCAACTGGGTTGCTCCCGGTTGTGTGAGAAGAAGGCAACGAGGAGGAGATGAACTATGGCAATCCCCACTCTGACGGAGGCTGAGCGCAAGGCCGCTTTGGAGAAGGCGAAGGAAGCCCGCATCAAGCGCGCTGAGGTTCGCATGAAGCTGAAGACCGGCAAGCTGACGCTCAAGAAGGTCATCAAGATGAAGGATGACCCGATCATCGGCCGCATGAAGGTTTCCACGCTCATCGAGACGCTTCCGGGCTACGGCAAGGCCAAGTCCGAGAAGATCATGAACGAGCTTCAAATCGCCCCGAGCCGCCGTCTGCGCGGTTTGGGCGAACGCCAGCAGGCTGCGTTGCTGGAGCGTCTTGGCTAATTCATGAGGCACGGCAATCTGTTCGTCATATCTGGGCCATCAGGTGCCGGGAAAGGCACGCTGGTGGCCCGTCTATTGCAATCGGTTCCCGATGCATGGCTGTCCGTTTCCGCCACGACGCGCAAGCCGCGCGAAGGCGAACGCGACGGCGTGCAGTACTACTTCGTCACGCGTGAGGAGTTCATGCGCATGGTGGATGCCGGCGAGCTGCTCGAATGGGCCGAGTACTCGGGCAACTGCTACGGAACGCCCCTTGCCAGCGTGCGCGAGCACATGGATGCCGGCAAGCAGGTCATTCTCGAGATCGATGTGCAGGGCGCATTTCAGATCCGCGACAAGGTGCCCGAAGCGCATCTCGTTTTCATCGAGCCTCCTTCGCTTGAGGTGCTCGAAGCGCGCCTGCGAGGCCGCGGCACTGAAGACGAAGATGCGATTTTGCGGAGGATGCATGCCGCAGAGGTGGAACTTTCCCGCAAAAGCGAGTATGATATACAGCTTGTGAACGACGACCTCGACATTGCTGTCGAGGAACTCGTCGCATATGTGAACGAAAAAGCCGAAGAGACACGAGGTTAACGGCATATGAGCATTATCGAACCCAAGATTGACGTCCTGCTCGAGAAAACCGACAACGACCGCTTCCTGCTTTGCTCGCTGGCGAGCAAGCGCGCCCACGACATCAACGACATGCTCCGCGGCCAGCGCGATCGCGCCATCCAGCTGCAAACGGCTGTCGAGATCGCGCGTGCTTCCGACAAGAAGCCGCTATCCATCGCGTTTTCGGAGATCGCCCGCGGGGACGTGTCGTACAATCCCGAGTCGATTGATGTCAAGAACCACTAATCCGCACATTGGACAAAGTATTCGAGAAGGCGCGTTCACACGCGCCTTTTTGCTGAGGTGACGAAACATGGGCGATGAACATCAGCGCATTTGCCTGGTCCATTACCACGAAATCGGCCTGAAGGGGCGCAACCGCGCGAACTTCGAGAACCGTCTGCTCAAAAACATCGAAGGAATCGTCAAGGGCTTCCCGATCGTCACCGTGCATCGCATCGCCGGCCGCCTTTGCGTCTTCCTGCGCGAGGGAACCGATCGCGAAACCGCCCTCGAGCTGACCGAGGCGCTGCGCATCTTGCCTGGTGTGGCGCGTGTTTCATGCGGATTCAAGTGCGAACGCGACCTTGAAGAGATGGGGCAGGTCGCTGTCAACGCCCTCGGCGAATGCAGCCAGTTCGAGACGTTCAAAGTGCAGGCGCGCCGCAATCACACCGATTTCGAGACCGACTCGATGCAGATGAACCAAATCATCGGCGCTGCGCTGTGCGAGGCGTTTCCCGATAAGAAGGTGCGGATGAAGGACCCCGATGTCACCGTGGGGGTCGAGGTCGTGCAGAACGCCGTGTACGTGTACGCGCGTAGCGTCCGCGGCATCGGCGGCCTTCCAGTTGGCAGTTCGGGTAGGGTGATGTGCCTGCTTTCCAGCGGCATCGACTCGCCTGTGGCCCTTTGGAGGCTTGCCCGCCGCGGCGCCGAATGCATCGGCGTTCACTTCTCGGGCAGGCCCCAGACGGCGGATACGAGTGAATACCTCGTCGACGACATCGCGCATGTCCTCGAGAAATCGGGTTGCATCGCGCGCGTTTACGTCGTCGCCTTCGGCGATTACCAGAAGGAGATCATGCTCAAGGTGCCGCCTTCGCTGCGCGTCATCATGTACCGGCGTCTCATGTTCAAGGTTGCCGAGGAGCTGGCGAAGCGTGAGCGCGCGGGGGCACTCGTCACGGGCGAGAGCCTGGGGCAGGTCGCCTCGCAGACCCTTGACAACATCCGCGCCACTGATGCATCCGTCGACATGCCCGTGTTCAGGCCGCTCATCGGCACGGACAAGCTCGAGATTATCGGCGAGGCGCAGCGACTCGGCACGTTCGAGATCTCGTCGCAGGACGCGCCTGACTGCTGCACGCTGTTCATGCCCCGCAATCCCGAGACGCATGCGCGTATGGCGGATGTGCTTGCTGCCGAGGCGTTGCTGCCCATCGAGCAATGGGTGACGGAGATTGCCGACGATGCGGAGGCTCATGATTATTCATGCCCCTCCTATAAACCTCGGCGACATGGTGGGAAAGTGGAATAGCGCCCTTTTCCGTTGGCGTGCCCACCCCGCTTCGTAGTTCCCAATGCGACATAGAACGTCGTTGTTCGTCGCATTGCTTGTCCATGTCAACTTGCCCGCCTGCTTGGCCGCCCGCTGGCAAGGACCAAAAGGGGATACTCCCTTTTTGGTTCCTGCGGCTAGCTGATTTTCGGCGGCTTGTCCGCCCGGCCCGGCGGGAGGCCCCGCCCAGCCCAGGCTCGCTCCTTTCCCGTTTTAAACCGCGCAAGGGGAATCGGAGCTCATGAGGGC
>CADAKR010000185.1 GCA_902788545.1 uncultured Coriobacteriaceae bacterium | reverse complement strand
ATGATGGTCGGCCTGATCATGGCCGTATCGGAAGACAGCACGAAGGACGTCTACGAGCGCCGGCGTGAAAACCTGCGCGTCGTGCGCCGAGCGGAATGACACATGCAAACCTGGACGTTTGCCTCAGGGGTGGACGTCCGCCTCTGAGGCAAACGTCCAGGTTTGGGCGGAAGGAGAGTGCACATGCTGGTAGTGCTTTCGGGCGGAGGGACCGCCGGCCACATCAACCCGGCAATCGCAACGGCCGAGGTTTTGCGCGACCGCGGCGTCGAAGTGCAGTTCGCCGGCCGTCCCGTCGGCAACGAGCGCGAATGGGTCACCGCCGCCGGCATCCCGTTCACGCCGTTCGAGGCTGAGGGCTTCCATCGCGGCCATCCCACGACGCTCGTGAAGGGCTTGGCCATCGATGCGAAGAGCACGGTGCTGGTCAAGCAGTGGTTCGAGAAGATCAAGCCCGACGCGGTTATCGGCTTTGGCGGGTACGTGGCGATTCCGGTCGGACGCGCCGCCAAGCAGATGGGCATCCCGCTGATCATCCACGAGCAGAACTCGGTCATGGGCTGGACGAACCGCTACCTTTCGGGCAAGGCGAAGGCCGTGTGCCTGACGTACGAGCATGCGAAATCAGGCATGAAGGACGCGTCGAAGGCCGTGCTGACCGGCTGTCCCGTGCGTGCATCGGTGTTCTCGACCACGCGCGAGGAGGGGCGCGAGGCGCTCGACATTCCCGCGGATGCGCGCATGTTGCTCGTAACCGGCGGCAGCAACGGCGCCCGGCACCTGAACCAGGCCATGTGCGCGCTGAAAGACGACCTGCTGGCACGCGAGGACCTTTACATCATGCACGTGACCGGTCCCAAGGAATACGACTCCGTCGCAGAAGCGCTGGCGCTTTCCCCCGAGGAGCAGAAGCGCTGGCGCCTGGTCAGCTACACGAACCAGATGCCCGCGTGCATGGCGGCGTGCGATGCCATCGTGTCGCGTGCCGGGGCAAGCTCGCTTGCCGAGATTTCGGCCCGCGCCATTCCCGCGCTGCTCGTGCCGTTCCCGTTTGCGACGGCCGATCATCAAACGACCAACGCCCGCGCCTACGTGGAAGCCGGCTGCGCGCACATGATTGCCGACGATCAGGTCGAAACGCCCGAGTTTGCCCGCCTCGTCGCCGAACTGGTCGACGATGCCGACCTGCGCGCCTCCATGACCGCTGCCGCCCGTGCGCAGAACACCGCCAACGCCGCGCAAGCCGTCGCCGACATCACCATGGCCGCCATAGCCTGACACAGACGAAGCTCGGAAGCGCGGCAAATCGGGGAACGTGCAGCCCGGGAGCGTGCAGCCCAGGAACGCGCGCTCCAAAGTACGGCAATCGAAGCGCTAAACGGCGCGCCAGGTGGGTTGCTCGACCATGCGGACGTTGATGTAGGCCACGCCGTCGGGGTTCTCTTCCAGGATCTTCAGGATGACGCGTTCTTTGTCGCGGATGTCCTCGGCCTTGCCGAACGCGATCTCCACGCCGTTGTCCAAGATCAGCGTCGTTTCGGCGGGGCCGGCGGCAGAGACCTTCTTCACGCGGCTGGCCAACTCGGTCGTCATGCCGCTCACGATGTCGAGCGCGTTGTTCACGTTGCCGTCGGTGCATTCCTTGCCGATCTCGGCTTTCGTGCCGTAGGGGACGTCCACGATGTGCAGCGCGTTCTTCTCGTCCTCGTAGATCTGCGCGCTCGTGGTCTTGGCGCCTTCCGAACCTTCCTCGGGAATGGGCATCAACCAGATGTGATCGTCGGAAATGGCCCACTTCTTCACGGCGCTGCCCGCGCTCGTTGGAATCTCGATGATGGCCTGGACGGCACGCTCGGTGACGTTGATTTCCAGCGTGTTGGGGAAGACGCGCTTCACCTCGACGTCGTCGACCCAGGCGGTCTGGCGCATGCGCTCGGCGATGGTGTCGGTATCGACGCGCAGCAGCGTGGCGCCTTCGGGGATGTTGGCCAGCTGCGACACTTCGTCGTTCGTCAGGTGCGAAACGCCGTTGACCTTCACGTTTTCGATCGAGAATGCGGGCGAGTTGTAAACCGCCGCCCAGCCTGCCAGAAGCGCGACCACCACGCCGACGATGACGATGAGGCGGAACAGGTAGCGCCGCGACGACGTGCGCATGCGTTCGGCACGTTCGGCACGGCGAAGTTCGCCTACGCTTGTCGAGACGAGTTGGGGCTGCTCTTCGGAAGGCGCGCCCTGATACTGGCCTCCGGGCACGGCGTGGATTGCCTGCTGATCGGGCAGCGGCGCGGATGTGCGCGTGCGCTGCGAAACCGCTTCGGGTGCGGTGGTGCGCCCGCTTTTGCGTGCAGCCCGCGATTGCGCCGCGCGACCGGCACGCGTGCTGCGCTGGCCAGCCACGCGCCTCGAGCGTGTCGTGCGGGCGGTCGGCGTGTGCGTGGAATGCTGGGCGCTTTCGCGCGTCGAGCGCGGGGCCTCTTCCCGCGACGTGCGCGACGTGCGGGGCGTGCGGGCATTCGACCCGCGCGCGGTGCGCGTGCGCCTGTCGTAGTTGTCGCGCTTGTCGTTGCGGTACGCCACGGGGCGGGCCTATTCCGAAAGCGCGCTGACGATCTGGCCGCCGATGGCCGTGACGTCGCCCGCTCCCATCGTGATGACGAGGTCTCCTTCGCCAGCCAGCTGCGCCATGTGCGGTGCCACGTTGATGCGGCGCGGCACGTAGTACGCGCTCGGATGGCCTTCGTGATCGAGCACGACCTGCAAGAACGTCTTGCCCGTCACGCCCGGCACCGGCGCCTCGCCGGCGGAATACACGTCCATGAACGTGACCGTGTCGGCCGCGTCGAACGCCGCGCCGAACTCGTCGTGCAGCACGTCGCAGAACAGCGACGCACGCGAGTAGCGATGTGGCTGGAACAGCACGTGCACGTGGTCGTAGCCGAGTTTCGAGGCAGCCTGGATGGTGGCGGCGATCTCGGTGGGATGGTGCGCGTAGTCGTCGACGACCGTGACGCCGGCCGCTTCGCCGACCAGGTCGAACCGGCGCTTCACGCCGCCAAACGAGCGCATGGCGTTTGCGGCGTCTGCCGCCGAGAAGCCGAGCGCGTCGATCAGCCCGATGGCGCCCGCGGCGTTCAGCACGTTGTGGCGCCCGGGATTTTGCGGCACGCACGATTCGACGATCGTGCCGTCGGGAAGCTTCACCGCGAAATCGCTGCCGATGCCGTGCGGCTCGTAAGAGACGATCTGGATGTCGAACTGGTCGCCGAAACCGTACGTGAGGAACTCGTGACCCGAGGCGCGCGCCACGTCGACGAGCGTGTCCTCCTCGCCGCAGATGACGACGGGGCCCTCGGGCGGCACCGACGCGATGAACGCGGCGAACTTCTCGCGGATCTCGTCGAGGTCGCGGTAGTGGTCGAGATGGTCGGCCTCGATGTTGGTGATGAGCGCGGCGCTCGGCGAAAGGTAGCGGAACGACTTGTCGGATTCGTCTGCTTCCACCACGTAATGGCGCCCCGTGCCGGAATGGGCGTTCGTGCCGTACGTGCGCACGATGCCGCCGATGAGGAACGTCGGGGCCAGGTTCATGGCGTCCATGGCGGACGCGACCATGGAAGAGGTCGTGGTCTTGCCATGCGTGCCGGCCACAGCCACGGTGTCGAGGCCCACGCCCAGGCGCGCCAGCATCTGCGCGCGGTGCCAGATGGTCA
>CADAKR010000184.1 GCA_902788545.1 uncultured Coriobacteriaceae bacterium | reverse complement strand
GTTCGACGTCGTGACGCTGGACCGTCTCCGCGAGATAGACGTCGAGCCCGATTACGGCGCGTTCAAACGCTATGCGTCCGAGAAGGGCATACACCCTGCTGTCACGACGTTCCTCGAGGCGAAACCCGATTGCTTCTACACGGTCGAGGCCAAGCCGGGTGGGGGCAAGAGCTTTGTCACAGCCCGTGGTTGGGAGGATCTCGGCGAGGTCATATCGCTCTACGAGCAGCTCGGCAAGACGTGCAACCGCGAGCTGTTCGTGCAGTTCCTGCGCGATGACGACATCGCCGACAAGTTCTCGGTGTACTACAGCCTGTTCGAGAAGTATCGCTCCGATTACCAGATTAGCCGCATTCTCGCTGGCGATGCGAGCCCCGAGATCGTCGATCGTGCGAAGCAGGCGGAGTTTGACGAGCGCGTCGCCTTGCTCGGGTTGATCCTTGACGGGCTCTCCACGCAGTGCGCGGCGGCCATCGACCAGGAAGGCGTTGTCGTCGAATTGCGCGATATGCTGCGCGAGGCAAAGCCGTTGCTCCTCGAAGGCGCCGCGGTAGAAGACTCCGTCATGGTCGCCCTCCACGCACGTGAGGCGGCTTTGGCGCGAAAGGTTGCAGCCGGCACGGCGAAACAGGCTTTCCAGCGTCGCGAGCGCCTCGTCATCGGCAAGCTGAGGGCCATCGCCGATGAATGCGCGTTAGCGCGCACCGAAGAGGGTCCTGCGGCGTTTAACACCATCAACTCGGCGTATCGAGTCGAAGTCGATTCCATCCAACCGTTAGTCGACGAGACCGACGCCAAGATGGACAACGCGTTCCGCTTCATCGAGAACTGTTATGGCAATGGCCGCGAGATGCTCGTGTTCATGGCCGAGTTATCCACGCGGACAAGCACGACGCAATACATCGCGCGCTACGGAAACGACCGATACTACGCTCACAATGACGAGCTTCAGGTAGATGCGACCCGCAAGAACCTTTCCGATCGCGTGCGCGAGCTTTCCGAGCTTGAAGGCGAGGTTGATTCGAAGGCCGAGTACATCGCGAACGCCCTCGGCGTGGATTTGGGCGGCGCGGCGGGTATGGGCCGGGCGTCAAGCTCTCCCGTGCAGAAGGCGGCATCGAAAGCGCTCAAAGAAGACGGGATGGCTGCGTACTATCACGGGAAGCAGTTCGAATGGGGTTTCGCCAGCATGTCGCGCATGACGCTGCCGGGGTTGGCAGGCAAGCGCGTGCTGAACGTGTGCTGCCGTCGCGGTAAGGGCGTGTACAAGATGAGCGCCATGGTGGGCGAAGCGGGCCACGTCATCGGCACTGATTGGTCGGCGAGCTACATTGCCGATGCCAAAGACGGCGAAGCGGCGGCTTTGCGCAAGAACCATTTGAAGAAATCGAACATGGAGTTTTACGTCGCTTATCCTGAGAACCTGATGGAAGCCGGCATCGGGGACAATTCGATGGACGTCGTGTACATCAACAACGTCATGACGCTCGTTTACGATCCCGATGCGACGCTGGCCGAGTTCTATCGCGTGCTCAAGCCGGGTGGTTTGCTCATATGCGAGACCATCTTCGCGAGCGAGAAACGCGACGAGGCCGTAGTCGCGAAGGCGCGCAGCATCGGGAACAGCGTTCAGGCCGGTCGCACGCAGGAAGAATTCTTCGCGCAGTTGGCAGCAGCCGGGTTCGGCGAGCCGGAGATCGTGGACACGATGGATGTCGATGCCGATCAGGGCTTCATCGCGAGCCGCAAGGTCGACACGATCGATTCGAATGAAACGGTCTCGTTCAAGGCCGTTGCGCTTAACGTGTGCAAACCGAAATAGATTTGCTTGTAAAACGAGATTTGACAGAATGAAAAAGCTATAATATTCGCCGTCGCATTCCTGTGTCAGGGAGGTTTCGGTGGAGATTCAGCAATTGCGCCATATGCAAGCCGCGGCTCGCCATTCGAGTTACGCCCGTGCGGCAACCGAGTGCTTCACGAGCAGGCAGAACATCGCCCATTCCATCAAGGCGCTCGAGGCCGAGCTCGGCATTTCGCTGTTCGAACGCAAGGGCAATGGCGTGGTGCTCACTCCCGCAGGCAAGATCGTCGCGCGTCGTGTCGACGGCATCGTGGCAGCTGTCGATAACCTGCGCTCGATGTTCTCCGATACCGAGGGCAGCGAGCGCACGCTCAGCCTCGGGGTCAGCAACAACCTGTTTGCGGGGTTGCCCCATGGCGCCGACGAGCTGTTTTCGGTCGATGCCGATCGTTGGCGCTTCGTCGAGATGGATTGCGAGCGTTGCTACCGCTCCGTTTTGTCGGGAAAGGTCGACGCCGCCATCGTGGTGTGCATGAAACGGGATTTCCAAAGCTGCAGTTCGTACGAGGTGCTCGTTGCCCCGTCGTACGTGATCACAGACGTGTCTTCGCCCCTTGCGGCCAAGGGAGGCGTGTCGGTTTCCGACCTCAAAAACCAGCGGCTGCTGCTCATGTCCGAGCCCTCGTTCCAATACGAGCCGCTGTTCGCGCAGCTCGACATAATCGGATACGACCGTGAGCTTATAGACGTCATCGCGTCGACGAGCTCGATGGTACGCATGGTGCGCAGGCAAGGCGGCGGCGTGTGTGGCATTGTTTCGGGAAAATTCGCCAACAAGCCTCCGGCGGGTACCGCCGTCGTCCCGATTTCGGACCCTCAGCTGGAATGGCATTACTACATTTTGTACCGCTTGTCTGCGGAAAGCTCGAACATGGTCATGAAACTATCCGAAAGCGTACGAACTGCGCTCGAATTGGATTCCATCGACAACTACGATATGGGATACTGATACAATCCCCATGCGAGTGCATGTGGGCTTAGACGAGGGGAATCCGTGCTGACAACTGCTCAAATCATTTCGATCGTCGTGTTCGTGGTCGTGATGGCGCTCGTGGTTTCCGAGAAGATCCACCGTGCCGTCGCCGCATTAGCCGGCGCCGTCACGTTGCTCGTCATTTCCTCGATTAGCGCAATCGGGTCGGGAGACCTCGTCATTTTCCAAAGCTTCGACGCGGCTCTCGATTCCATCGACTTCAACACGCTGGCGGTTCTTTGCGGCATGATGATGTTCGTCGGCGTCGTGAAGCTCTCGGGCATGTTCGAGTTCGTCGCCATCAAGTCCGCGAAGCTGTGAAATATGTTGAAGGCATTATGGGCAAAAAATTTGCTCTAAAGACCTTAGTTGCAATGATTGCCTATCCAGCTTTCTATGCTTTGTTTTATCGTTTAGATTTAGGCGCCGTTCTTGGGTTAGGTCTTTTATATCCATCCGTCGGGGGCGCATCGTTAAGTTCATATGAATTGTTGTCGACCGATGTTGGCAATTTAATGATTTGTGCCGCAATCGGCGGTGCTTTAGATGGTGTGGCCGTGGGAATGGCCTTTTTAGGGCACGCCTCAACTGGAGGCTTTGCGATTGTCTCCAGCATCTTGGCGAAATTCACCGCGATGAAAGAAGATGTTTCCAGTTTCTTAATCGACAGCGTTTTAATTCTTATCTCTGCTTTAGCTCGTTTGAATCAGCCTAGCATTGGCATCTATGTTCTTGGCGGCATCATCTCCGCTTTGGTTTGCTCGATGGCGATTCAAGCGGTTTATATCAATGCCGATCGTTTTGTCATTGCCGACGTCGTATCAGACCAATATGAAGAGATTGCCAAATTCGTCTATAACGAATTAGACCACAGTGTTA
>CADAKR010000183.1 GCA_902788545.1 uncultured Coriobacteriaceae bacterium | reverse complement strand
TTCGTGTTCAGAATGAGGCGTTGAATGCCGTTGCGTGTTGCATTCGGGTAGAATCGATGCATCAACGAGAAAGCAGGCTGCCATGAAGAAGCATACGTTTACGTTCATGGGAACGGGCGCGGGGTGCGGGGTGCCGGCGTTCTTCTGCGAGTGTCCGGCTTGCGAGGAGGCGCGGCGCGACCCGCGGGCGCGGCGAGGCGATTGCGGCGTCATGGTGACGGGCACGCAGAGCGGGCATCGCACGCTGATCGACACGCCGCCCGACATCCGGCAGTATCTACTGCGCGAGGGCGTGCGCGCAATCGACGACTTGCTGTTCACGCACTGGCACTACGACCACGTCGGCGGCCTGGGCGAGCTGGAGTACATGATGCAGCTGGTCACGCACGAGCCGATTCCCACGTTCGCGAGCCCCTTCACGCTGAAGAGCATCGGGCGCGAATTCGAGTACATGATGTATTGCCTCGCGTGCATGGAGTGGCTGCCGTTCGAAGAGCTGGAACTGGACGGCGTGCGCTACACGCCGCTGCCGGTCACGCATGCGCCGGGCACCTACGGGTTTTTGCTGGAAACCGAGGAAACGCGGCTGTTCTACGCGTGTGACACGGGCGCACTGCCGCCCGAGACCGCCGAGCGCGTGCGCGGGGTGGATGTGCTGGCGATGGATGCGACGTATTGGGGGAAGAACGGGTTCCCGCAATCGCATCACAGCGTGCAGGAATGCATCGAGGAGGGGCTTGCACTGGATGCCGGGAAGGTGTTCTTGACGCATCTGTGCATGCACTACTCCACGCCGATTACGCTGGTTGAGCTGGAAGAATACTGCAAGCAGTTCGATGGCCGCGTGGCACCTGCCGCCGATGGGCTGTCGTTCGAGATTTAAGGTTTGTGCGACGGTGAGGCCAGGCCCCTTGCCGCATCAGGCGCGATAGAAGCCAAGGGTGTTGGCGTGGAGCTGGCGAAGGAAGGCTTCGCGGTCGGCGCCGGGAGCGTGGCCGCGGAGGTCGGCCAAGGTGGCGGCGGTGAAGATGACGTGCGCCGGCGTACAAGCGGCTCCGCGCATGGGCTCGGGCGCCATGTAGGGTGAATCGGTTTCCACAAGCAGGCGGTTTTCCGGAACGAGGAGCGCGCCTTCGCGGGCGGCATCGGCATTCTTGAACGTGAGCGCACCGCCGTAGGCGATGTGGCAGTCGGCCTCGAGCCAGGGGCGCAGCTCATCGGGCGGCAGGGCGCAACAGTGGAGCAGCGTCGTAGGGCCCAGGGCGTCTTCCTGCTCGAGAATGGCGAAAGCCTCGCGGTGGGCGTTGTCGGCTTCCGGGTCTTCCCCACCCCGCAGATGCAGGGCGATGGGAAGGCCAGCTTGCTTGGCCAGGCGGATTTGGCGGCAGAAGACGTCGCGCTGCGTTTCGCGCGGAGACAGGTCGTAGTGGTAGTCGAGGCCGATCTCGCCGAGGACAACGATGCGCGGGTCTTGCAGGCGCTCGAGCAGTTCGCGCTCGATTGCATCGGTGTAGAGCTTCGCGTTGTGCGGGTGCACGCCCACGGCGACGCGAACTTCGGGGGCGGGATTGTCGGCATAGCCGCCCGCAGCCTTCTGCCAATTGTCGAGGCCGTCGAACAGCTGGGCGCCATCTTCGCTCGGGTCGGTGATCGCGCAGACGAAATCGACGCCGTTAGCAGCCGCGCGCGCCAGTTCCCACGCGGGATCGGGCAGCATGTGGATGTGCGCATGCGAGTCGGCAACCGGCGCCTCGAGCGGCGGTGTGGGCGCGGCGACTTCGCGCCACTGGTCGTGCTTGCGGCGCTGGTAAAAATTGAAGTCGCGCGTCGGCGGCAATTTCAGACGGTCGGACATTCTATCCCCTTCGGCATTGCATTCACCCGACCCAGGGTCGAATGAATGGCATTCGATTGAACCGGGGTCGGGTGAATGGGACGAGCGTACGGCGGGGTTATTCCACGGAGAAGTCGATGGCGTCGACGTCGAGGCGCGGGAAAAGCGGGTCGCCGACTTCCACCTGATTGCCGGCGGGGAGCTGACCCCAGGCAGTGGCTGATTCGATGTCGGTGATGGCCGTGATGTCTCCCAGGCCCAGACGGCGGAACGCCTCGGCCGACGTGTTGGGCGCGAGCGGCGCAAAGTACAACGCGCAAATGCGGATCGATTCCAGCAGGTTGTACATGACGAATGCCAGCTGGTCGGCGGCATCCGGGTCCTTCGCCAGGCGGAAGGGCGCTTGCTCCTCGATGTAGAGATTCGCGGCTTGCGCGAGCTCTTGCACGGCGGCAACGGCTCCGGTGAAGTCGACCTCGGCCATGCAGGCGTCAAACTTGGCGTAGAGCCCGGCGGCGATGTCGCGCAGCGGGTTTTCGGCGCTGTCGGCGAGCGCGGCGGGTGCGGCGGGCACCTTCCCGTCGAAGTACTTCTTCGTCATGTTCAGCACGCGGCTGCACAGGTTGCCCCACGTGTTGGCCAGCTCGTTGTTGTAGACCTGCACCATGCGCTCCATGCTGATCGAGCCGTCGTGGCCGAACTGCACGTCGCTCATGAAGTAGTAGCGGTAGGCGTCGACGCCGAACACGCGCACCATGTCCTGCGGCGAAAGTGCGTTGCCCTTCGACTTCGACATCTTCTCGCCCTTGGTCAGCAGGAAGCCGTGGCCGAACACCGTGTGAGCGGGCTCGTAACCGGCAGCCAGCATCATGGCGGGCCAGATGACGCAGTGGAAGCGCGTGATGTCCTTGCCGACGAAGTGGTACTGCATGGGCCAGCGGGCATCGAACTCGCCTTCGCGGTCGGGATCGGCGTACCCGATGCCGGTGAAGTACGCGAGCAGCGCGTCGGCCCACACGTAGGCGACGTGGCCCTCGTCGAACGGCAGCGGCACGCCCCAGTCGAACGTGCTGCGCGAGATGGAGAGATCTTTCAGGCCGCCCTCGACGAACGTGACGATCTCGTTGCGGCGCGTCTCGGGGCGGATGAAGTCGGGGTGCGCGGCGTAGAAGTCGAGCAGCGGCTGCTGGAAGTCGGACAGCTTGAAGAACCAGTTCTCCTCGCCTGAGGCCATAAGCTGCACGGGGCGCTTGCAATCGGGGCAGACGAATTCGCCTTCCTCGTTCTTCTCGAGGTCGCTTTCGGCGTAGAACGTCTCCTCGTGCACGCAGTACCAGCCCTCGTAGCTGCCCTTGTACAGGTAGCCCTTGTCGTAGAGGTCAGTCCAGAACTTCTGCACCGTGCGCGTCTGGCGGTCGGACGATGTGCGGACGAAGTCGGTGTAGGTGATGTTGAGCAGCTCCCACGTGTCGCGGAAGGCGGGCTCCATGGAATCGCACCATTCCTGCGGGGTCATGCCGTGGGCGGCGGCGGTGTCGGCGACCTTCTGGCCGTGCTCGTCCATGCCGGTGACGAACGCGACGTCGTAGCCGTTCATGCGCTGGTAGCGCGCGACGGTGTCGGCGGCGATGGTGGTGTACGCCGTGCCGAGGTGCGGCGCGGCATTCACGTAGTAAATGGGCGTTGTGAAACTGTACGTGCCTTTGGACATGTGGTGCCCCCCTTGGTGGTGCCGCTTGGCGGCGTGGTCGTGCGTTTTGCGTGAGGGATATTCTAGCACTGTACGTGCGTGCAGCACGTGACAGAGAGCTGCGGCATGCGACAGAGGGCGACGGGATGTGACAGAGGGAAATTTTGGAACAGATGGGATGATTCATCGTAT
>CADAKR010000182.1 GCA_902788545.1 uncultured Coriobacteriaceae bacterium | reverse complement strand
GGCGTTGCCGTGGCGCTCGATGTGACGGGCGAGGCCATCGGCGCCGCCGCGCGCGCTGGCGCCAACGTGCTGCTGACGCACCATCCCGCGTTCCTCGACCCTCCGGTTGCGTTTTCCCCGTCGTATGCGCTTGCGACGGCCCCCGGCGTAAACGTGTACACCGCCGCGGCGAAGGGCGTGGCGCTCATGAACTTCCATACCGCTCTCGACGCCAGCGTCGCGGCGGGGCGGCTCCTTCCCAACATGCTCAACGTCGACTTCGAGCGCGTGCTCGTGCCCCGCGCATCTGACGAGCGCAAGGGTTACGGCCAGCTGTGCTCCGTCCGCGCCGAGGACAAGCCGTTCAAGCTCGCGCATCTCGCGGCTCGTTGCACATCGGTGTTCGGCCGCGCACCGCGTGTGTGGGGCGACCTTTCGCGCAAGGTCGA
Source organism: uncultured Coriobacteriaceae bacterium (assembly GCA_902788545.1). Lineage (GTDB taxonomy): Bacteria > Actinomycetota > Coriobacteriia > Coriobacteriales > Eggerthellaceae > UBA9715. Next base: position 3,290 of record CADAKR010000182.1, on the reverse strand, counting down.
TTCCGTCGTCATGGCGAACGGGTCGGCAGGCGAGGTGCTCGCCGCAGCCTTGGCTGCTAACGCCGACGTGCTCGTGTGCGGCGAGGTGAAGTACCATGCGGCCCTTGATGCAGCTCAGGCGGGCTTGTCCATCATCGAGCTCGGCCACGATGCGAGCGAGTTGCCGCTGTGCGCGCTGCTCGCCCAGGCCTCGATCGATGCCGGCATGCCGCCCGATGCCGTGTTCATCCTCGATCAGAGCGACAACTGGTCGCTGCCCGACGCCACGCGCATCTGAGGGGATGGCAGCCGGCGATAAGGACGCGCCCCTCTCGTCTTCGCATGTTAAAAAATCGCTTTCCCCAGGGGATATAGGGTTACAATGGGGGCAATCGCCGGACTTGTCGGAAGGACATGGTCATGCAAGCCGAATTCCAGGAACTCGAGACCCTGCTCGAAATCCAGAAGATCGATCTGGACATCATGCGCGCGACGAAAAAGCGCGTCGAGTTGCCCCAGCGTATCGCGGTGATGCGCCTGCGCAAGAAGCGCGGCGAGATCCAGGCGAAGCTCGACCAGGTGCTCGAGCTGCAGAAGAAATCCGACGACGATATGACCGTCATCGAGGACGAGGACCGCTCGCTTGTCGAAAAGCAGGAACGCGCCCAAGAGCTCATCGACGCGGCAGGCTCCGATTTCCGCAAGGTCGAATCGCATTCGAAGGAAATGGCCGGCGCGGCGAAGCGTCGCGAGGCCCTTGCCGAGAAGCGCGTTACGGTGGAAGCGCAGCTGGCGAAGATTAAGGGCGTACGTGACCAGCTCGAAGGGGCCATAGCGGCATCCGAGGCGGAGGAAGCCCGCCTGCGCGCCGATTTCGAGGACGAGGACAACGCCTTGGCCGAGCACATTCGCACGAGTACGGCCCAGCGCGACAAACTCGCCTCGACGATCGATCCTGAGCTCGTGAAGCTGTACGAGAAGACGGCGGCGAAAACCGGCGGCGTGGGCATCGGCAAGCTCGAGGAAGATACCTGCGGCATCTGCCGCACGGGCATCGAGGGCGGCCGCCTCATCGCCTTGAAGGCCGAAGCTCCGCTCGGCACGTGCCCCATGTGCAAGCGCCTGCTCGTGGTCGAATAATCGCGGGCAGTTCTGGACGCTTGCCTTAGAGGCAGACGTCCGATGCCCGTCATTCAGAAACGAGAAAAGCCCGCCGAAGCGGGCTTTTTCATGTCTGGAATCAAGGTTCGCGTTAGGCGCGCTCGACCTTGCCGGCCTTCATGCAGCGCGTGCAGACGTTGGCCTTGCGCACGTGGCCGCTCTTATCGCGAATCGTGATCTTCTGGATGTTCGGCTTGAACCAGCGGTTTGTCACGCGGTGCGAGTGGCTGACGTTACGACCGGCGGCCGGCTTCTTGCCGCAAACTTCGCAAATCTTAGACATAGCTATCAACTCCGTATTACTGCATTTCATCACGGCATTTCGCCGCTTACCTTCAAACTAGCCAAGAAACTATAGCACACGAACTGCGTAGCATCAAAGGAATTTTCCCGTCTTCAAATGCCCTTCATGCGAAATGCGAACTGTGAACAGTGCCTGTGATTCAAGGTGGAGCATATGTGGGCGCGTTGCGCGTGCGGTATACTTTGCAAGTTACGCAAAGCGGCGGGCGAAGCACGCCCGCAAACGGAAAGGAAGCTGTTTATGGCACCCGTTCCTGGAAAGTTGCACGTTGCCAACGATGTCCTGGCCAACATGGTCGGCCATGCTGCGATGGAATGCTACGGCATCGTGGGCATGGTCGCCCCGAATGCCGCCGACGGCATCGCCAAGATTCTGCCCATGTCGCGCCTGCAGCGCGGCATCACGCTCGACTTGACCGATGCCGGCGTCCATGTCGATTTGTACGTCGTCATCGAGTACGGCACGAACATCAGCGCCGTGTCGCAGAACCTCATCGACACCGTCTCCTTCGTCCTGAAGGAGCAGGCGCGCGTTCCCGTCGACGCCATCGAAGTGCACGTCATGGATGTGAAAGTGCGCAAGTAGCGCTACTGCCCGACCTCTCTCGAAAGAACAATGCTCATGTCTGAATTCACTGGAAACGACGTGTTATCGGCCATTGCCGCGGCGAGCAAGAACCTCAGCGCGCGCAAAGACGAGATCAACCGCCTCAACGTATTCCCTGTTCCCGACGGCGATACCGGCACGAACATGTCCCTCACGATCGAATCCGTCGTCAAGAACCTCTCGTCGCTGCCGCTCGGGTCGTCGGCCGCCGATGTGCGCCGCGCAATCACGACCGGTGCGCTCATGGGCGCTCGAGGCAACTCGGGCGTCATCACGTCGCAGATCCTGCGCGGTTTGTGCGAAGGCTCCACCGATTGCGAGGCGCTTACGACCGAAACGGTCGACGCGGCGTTCGCGCGCTCCGTCGAGGTGTCGTTCCAAGCCGTGCGCAAGCCGGTTGAGGGCACGATCCTGACGGTGCTGAAGGATTCCGCCGCCGCCGCGAAGCAAGCTTACAAGAAGAAGCTCGAGGTTGAAGACGCGCTCGAGGAAATCGTGCGGGAAGCCTACGCGTCGGTGCAGCGCACGCCCGAGCTTCTGCCCGTGCTGAAGGAGAACAACGTCGTCGATGCCGGCGGTTTCGGCCTGGCTATCCTGTTCGACGGTTTCGTCAGCGCGCTTCTGGGCAAGGACGAGTTCGCGGGCGACGAGTTCGCGTTCTCGCCGAAGACCGACCCGAAAGTCGAAATCGAGCACATCAACGACTGGGAGGGCTCGGAGTACCGCTACTGCAACGAGTTCCTCGTGCACTCCGACACGCTCGACCCGGCCGAGGCGCTCGACTTCTTGGCCACGATGGGCGATTGCGAGCTGTGCGTGGGAACGAACCCGCGCTTCAAGGTGCACGTGCACTCGAACCACCCCAACAAGGTGCTCGAGTACTTCCTCGAGCGCGGCCAGATCTTCGAGGTTTTCATCCACAACATGGACCTGCAGAGCATCGAGCGCAACGACAAGCTCGTCGCCGAGAAGGAGCAGGTGAAAATCGAGCGCAAGCCGTTCGGCATCGTGGGTGTGGCTGCAGGCGAGGGCAACGCGAAGATCATGCGCAGCCTGGGTGTGGACGTCATCGTGTCGGGCGGGCAGACCATGAACCCCTCGACCGCCGACTTGCTCGAAGCGGTCGTGGCGACGAACGCCGACAACGTCATCATCTTGCCGAACAATTCCAACATCATCATGGCTGCCAACAGTGCCGCCGAACTGGCCGAGGTGGCGTGCGGCGTCGTTCCGACGAAGA
>CADAKR010000181.1 GCA_902788545.1 uncultured Coriobacteriaceae bacterium | reverse complement strand
CGTCAGAAAGCCCTCCAGCGCCGTCTTAGCGCGTACCTGCATAGCAACATCGGCGGGGATGAAAAACAGCTTACCGCCCTCCGTCCCATCATGGGCTAACACGGGGACGCTTGCCACGTTCTTTTCATGTACCTGCATGGCGTTACCTCAGTCCCATGACCGCCATAGCAAAAGCGGGCGCGTCCGGCTTGCCCTCTTCCCGGAGCTTTGCGGTGGTCGCGTTCCACACTTCGCGGTCATCCATAGAAAAATGCGCGTCCTGTGCCAAAGCGTAAGCACAGAAAGCGTCACACTCAGCGGCGCGGCTTTCCGGGTTCACGTTGAAGCTGGCAGGGTCGCAGCCCGCTTGCCGCATGGCCTTTTCAAAAAGGGTCTTGACGGCGGTTTCAAGGTGCTTCTGACGCTTGCCCGTGTCGTCGTCGGGCAGAAAGAAAAACGACTTTTCCCCGCCCAGCGTATGCCGGATCACGGACACAGCCAGCGGATCACCCGCGAACTCGGCAAACAGCACTTTCAGCCGTGCAGTGTCCGCTTCTTTGTCGGTCATAGGCCCCATACCCTGCGCAATGCGCAACTTGGACTCCAGCCGGGTCATGTATTCCGTGTCAGCGGCGCGGCGTTCGCCCTCGCGCTGCTCCAGCGCGTCAAGCTCTGCGCGTGTAGCGTCGATGGCCTCAAGGCCACGCTCCTTCGCGGCAGGCGCCGTCGCATAAGCGCGCCGGAGGTCGTCGAGCACACCGGAATACGTCGCGACGGTCGAGCGCACGTTCACGCCGATGGGCGACGCGTCGATCAGGTTCACGCGACGAAGATCCCCGGCATCCACGTCAACGACATGCTGCGGGAGCCGAGCGCCCGCAATCGCCGCCTGAAGCCCCGGGATCAGGCTTTCGAGCACCACTGTCGTCTTGCCGGACCCCGACACGCCCGTCACGGCAGTCAGCCTCCCGCGGGGGAAATGCACCTCGAGGGGCTTCACCGTGTGTATGGCCCCGGTGCGCAGGTAAATCCCGCCCTGGGCGAACAGGTCGTCTTGCGAATCGGGCTTGTTGCGCTGCACGCGCAGCTTGCCCGTCAGGAAGCCGGCGATGCGCGAATCGGGGCATGCCGCAACTTCCTCGACGCTGCCCTGCGCTATGACGGTGCCGCCTTTCGTGCCCGATTCGGGACCGATCTCGATGAGGTGGTCGCATGTGCGCAGCACGCGCACGTCATGGTCGACGATCAGCACCGAGTTCCCGTCGGCGATCAGATCGTCCACCACGCCCAGCAAGCCGTCGACGTTCGACGGATGAAGGCCGATGGAAGGCTCGTCGAGCACATAGAGCACGCCGGTCGTGCGGTTGCGGACCGCGCGGGTCAGCTGCACGCGCTGCAGCTCGCCAGTTGAAAGCGTCGACGATGCGCGGTCGAGCGAAAGGTAGCCCAGCCCCAGCTGTTGCAGGCGCTCGACGGGCTCGGCCATGCCCGCCAGGATGCTCTCGGCCATAGGGCGCATCTCCTCGGGCAGCGAAGGCGCAACCGTCGGGATCCACGCAGCAAGCTCGTCGAGCGTGAACGCCGTCGCTTGGGCCAGGTTGATGCCGCACAACGTGGTCGAGCGAACCTTGGCAGAAAGCCGCGTGCCGGCGCAATCGGGACACGGCGCCTCCTTCAGGAACTTCGCCACGCGCTTGAGGCCCTTCTCGTCCTTCACTTTCGAAAGCGCGTTTTCCACGGTGTAGATGGCGCTGTAGTATGTGAAGTCCATTTCCCCGGCGATGCCGGTCTTCTCGTTGTGGTACAGCAGGTGCTTCTTCTCGGCGGGACCGCTGTACACGATGTCGCGCTCTTCGGGCGTCAGCTCGTTGAACGGCACATCGGTGCGCACGCCCATCTCGCGGCAGACGTCCTTCATGAGCGACCACATCAGGCTGCCCCACACGACGACCGCGCCCTCGTCGATGGTCTTCGACTCGTCGGGCACCAGCGTAGTGACATCGACGGTGCGATGCAGGCCCGTGCCCGCGCACGTGGGGCAAGCGCCCTCGCTGTTGAACGCCATGGCCTCGGCACCCGGCCCGTAGAAGCGCGCGCCGCATGTCGGGCACTCGATTTCGCGTTCGAGCGCCACGTTCATGGTGGGCGGGGTTGCATGCCCGTTCGGGCACCTATGGCTGCCCAGCCGCGAAAACGCCAGGCGCAGGTAGTTCAGAAGCTCGGTGGAGGTGCCGAACGTCGATCGCACATCGGGTATGCCGGGCCGCTGTCGCAGCGCCAAGGCAGCCGGCACGTGTTCGACCTTGTCGACAGCCGCGCGCGTCGATTGCGATATGCGGCGTCGCGTGTAGGTGGATAGCGCGTCCAAATAGCGTCGCGAGCCCTCCGCGTACAGCACGCCGAGCGCCAACGAAGACTTCCCGCTGCCCGAAACGCCGGCAATGCCGACGAACTCGCCGAGCGGGATGTCGACGTCGACATCCTTCAGGTTGTGCACCCGCGCGCCGCGCACGGAGATATGGGTTGGTTGGTCAGGCACGATGGCTCCTCGTCCGTTTCTCGCGAACCCAGTATAGCGGCACGCGGGCAATGCCGCATGAAAACAAGGAGGGCAAGCACATTCGCCTGCCCTCCCCTGATTCCGGTTTTCCTCCAGATTACGCTTGGACGCTCTCCGTTTCGCCTGCGTGCTTGCAGTGGCGCTTCGGGCGGTACTTTTCCAGCTCGACGCCCAGCTTGCGGTAGATATTGCGCATGTGCGTGTAGACGGTGTTCTTGGAGATGAGCAGCGTCTCGGAGATGTACGTGCGCCCGTGGCCGTGGGCCAGATACCCGAAGATCTCCGTCTCGCGCGGGGTGAGGTCGGCCTCGCGGGCGAGGCGCGCCCAGACGCGCGGGTCGAACTTGTCCGGGTCGAAGCGCTCCGCGTAGCGGTGGTAGACCTCGTCGGGGATCTTCTCCGTCGAACGGATCCACTCGTATTTGGCGGGCATCGAATAGAGGCCCCAGTGCATGAAGAGGCCGAAGCGGGCCTGCTGGAACCAGGCGACGCGGTCTTCGAAACGGACGGGACGGGCGGGAGAATCGGGCATGGGGAAACAGGGAAAAGGGGGCGGGGACGGCACGGGCGCCGTTCCGCGTAAGAATAGCAGACTTGCCCGCGCGCCGCAACAAACGCTCGGCGAAACCGCCTACGGCCGGCCGGCGGCGAGGAGCTCCTCGCGGTCGTCGAAATGGACGGTGCGGTCGGCGAAGATCTGGTAGTCCTCGTGCCCCTTGCCGGCGACGAGGACGACGTCGCCCTCGCGGTTCGCGCGGGCGACGGCGCGGCGCAGGGCGGCGCGGCGGTCGGGCTCGACGAGGGTGTGGGGCCGCATGGCGGCGGGGACGCCGGAGAGGACGTCGGCGATGATCGCGCCGGGGACCTCGGAGCGCGGATTGTCGGAGGTGACGACCAGCTCGTCGGCCAGCTCGGCGCAGGCGGCGCCCATGAGGGGGCGCTTGGTGCGGTCGCGGTCGCCGCCGGCGCCGAAGACGGCGAAGAGGCGGGCGCGCGTGAGCTCGCGAAGCGTGCGCAGCACGTTGCGGAGCGCGTCGGGCGTGTGGGCGTAGTCGACGAAGAACGTCGCCGGGGAGCCGGGGACGCGCACGGGCTCGAGGCGCCCGCGCACCGGCTCGGCGCGCGAGAGGGAGGCGGCGATGCGGTCGGGCGCGATCCCGAAGGAGAGCGCCGCGCCGAACGCG
>CADAKR010000180.1 GCA_902788545.1 uncultured Coriobacteriaceae bacterium | reverse complement strand
GCATGAGCGCGGTCTTCCCCGCATTCGAGCTTCCGAAAAGGAAGAGAAACGTGGGCATCGACGAGATTCTGCCGTCCTGTCTGGCCTCCCGGCATTTCCGCCTGAGCCGCGGGAAGAACGGCGTGGCGAAATACCAGCAGATGATCTTCCAGGCGGTTTGCTTATAGGACGCCGTATCGCCCGAGAAGATATCGAGGCTTTCGACGAACTCGATGACGGTCGCCGCATCCCCTTCATAGCCCCGTGACTCGAGGGCAACGCCATTCATCGTCGCCGACCCGTCGTCTGCCACGATGAGCTTCGGGCAGACCGCCATCTGTTCGGCTCTGGCATCTTGTATGCGCTGTCCCTCGAGCATCAGCGACTCAACGCCGTGCGTGTCGAGCACGACGTTGCCGCCGCTCAGCTTCAAGGCGGACTCCAGCGTTTTCGCATCCTCCCGTTCGAGACCACCATACAGAGCGCAATCGGCCATGGAAATCCGCACGTCCGCGTCCGTCGACTCCTGAATGATTACCAGGCCACCCTCCGGCTTAACGATGGGCAACTCGTCCAAGGTAACCATCCCCGCCTCGTCAGCCTTCTCGATAATGGCTTTAAGGCTTTTCACGTGAGTTGCGCACGTCTTCCTGAAGGGCTCGTAAATGTTGCGCAGAAACGCTTCGTAGCTGTCTTTGCCCTCGAAACAAAGGATGACCTCCTTCTGCTTATCACCCCGCCAGGCGCGGTCAGAGAAATTCGCCGAACCCGTAAGGACCCGGTAGCGCCCCTTCTCGCTGTCGGACAAAAGGTAGAGCTTCTGATGCGACTGAACCGTGCTTTCGAAGAAAAGACTGCACGACCCTTCCTCAACGCGTTCCGAGATCTCCTTGCCCAGCTTGCTTTGAAGGTCTCTGATAACCTGCGCTTGCTGCACAAGCGGGCCCAGAGCCGAAAGCTTCACCTCGTCGTCCAGCATGGCGGAACAGCCGAAAACCAGTTCTACCTTTTGGAACTTGCGCATCTGCCGCACCAACATGCCCAACCCATAGGACCATGTGATCGCCTTCATTTCCCTGAAGCCGTCGAAGAGATTCTCGCCGGCGTCAACCGCTCTGAACGCGACGTGGTCGCAAAAGCCCACCTTCAACCCCTCGAGAGGTTGCGGGCCTAACTGCTCGTCGGGGAACAAGGATGCCGTCATCCCCATATGCCGCCCACCTTCCCTCGGGCACCTCCCGGTGCCGTATCTATCGGTACCCGTTTACCCTACTTTCTCGGGTCATGAAAGCAGTGCGGTATATGATGATAAATACATTTGGATGCATTAATTAGCGATACGGAATGCCTATGAAGGAACAACCGAACGACTACGGTCTCAGGCTGCTATCGACGCTGAAGGTGCTCGAAGAGCAAACCGATGCGGAGCACGGCATCCAGGCGGGGCCGCTCAGAGAAAAGGTCGCCCGAAAGGTTGCCTCCCTCACCGGCCGCGCAGCGAAAGTACCCGACCCCCGGACGACCAGAAGCGACGTGGCGACGCTCGTAAAAGCCGGCTACGACATCGACACCAGCGGAGGAACCCGATGCAGGTATTCCTTCCAGCCGAACTTCGAGCAGTGGGAGCTTCGCTTTCTGGCCGACGCCGTGAGAACATCGCGATCCTTAACGCAGAACCAAGGAAAGCGAATCATCGCGAAGCTCAAGTCTCTCGCCACCATAGAAACGGGAAAGATACTCGATCGCCGCCTTGTCGTGCAGCAGTTGTATCACAGCGGCAGCTTCGAGCAAACGGCGTTCGCGCTCGACGAAATCGAGAAAGCAATCGATAACGGGTGGAAGCTGTCTTACGTGCAGACGAAACGCTCTGCAGATGGCTCGGAAACCACGCGCAGACAGAGCGACACGGGGCAAGAAGTGAGAATCGTAGACCCCATAGAATACGTGTACTCACCGGAGGGATATTACTACCTCATCTATCTTGACGAGAAATCGCGATCGGGAACGAAAACCCCTCGCATCGACAGAATGAAAGACGTGCGAGCACTAGAGGGAACGAGAGCAACCCGGTTTTCAGACAAGAGGAAAGCCGAGGTGCTCAACATATTCAGGCAGTCTTTCGGAATGTTCGAAAGCAAGCCGGTAGACGTCACCTTGATCTTAAAGGCCAAACACGTGAAAAGCATCATGGACCGGTTCGGGGAGAACACCCCCATCGAGCAGGTCTCCGCCGTAGAAAGCAAAGCATGCATCACGGTAGGCCTGAGCAAAGTGTTTTACAGCTGGATCGCCCAATTTGGCGGAGAGGTGCGCATCGAGGGGCCCGACGAAGCTGTGCGCGGCATGAAAAGCTTTCTTGAAGCGAATTTGAACGTCTACAACGAATCGGCGCACAGAGGCAGAGCTTAAGCATGAACATGCTAAGAGACACAAAATTGCCTGGGCGTCCCAAGTTTCCAAACACCAAACACGATGAAGCGGCTTACTACTCAGCTTGTCAAACACATAGATCGATCAGATTGTTCGACAGGGCTTGCGTAGGCGAAAACCCGGAAACCGCTTGGACGGTCTTCCTCTGCTACGACACCGACGAGTACAACAGCGACATCACGAAGTTCCACGAGGGCGGCTGGGGTATGCTGCGCGAGAGAATCTCGCCAGCAGCGCAGAAGGTCGTCGGCCTGGCGGCCGAGGCCGACATCGAGGACGTGATGCTGTGCGACCTGCCCGGCGTCCTGTCCTTCCCAGGGCTGCCGCCTGAGACGGAGATGCCGCCGGGCAACAAGGGGAAGGCGAAGCTCAAGAAGCTCTACAGGAAGGCGGCACCGAACAAGGCGTACCACTCCGGCGAGCGCGCCAAGGGCCTGATCTCGCACCTCGACATGGCAGAGATCAGGGCATCGGCGCCCGTCCCGCTCGGAGAGATAGACAGGGCGGTCGTAAGCGGCTGATGTAACTTTTGACACCCTAGAACTTACATCGATCCCCAATTATATGGCGAAATCGGGGATTTTCTCACTCGCATGCAAGTCTGATGACGCATCCCCCCGACAAGCAGCGTGCAGCGAGCATGCAGCGGGATCGTCCTCCCCGGCTATCATGTCAGCCCCGCTCCTCGATGCGGGCGAGGTGATGGCCGTCGCCGCAGAGGCCTGGCGGGCATTGTTTGTCAAACTTGCCAGATTCCGCACTCCTGACGATCGCGGCACGCCTTCGGAAGAGCCCGTTACCGTCGATAATTGCAGGGGTTTCCTCGTCGGTAGGCGTTCAAGCCCGCCCCTCGTGGCATTTGAGCGTTTTGGACGGATTATGCACCGTCCAGTATGCTGCGCATGAGCGAATGCAGCTCACCCTCATGGACGCGCTCCTGCTCGGAGGCGGGGCTGCGATCGTCTGCGAACAGTTCCTCGGGGTTTATCACCCCCTCGCCGTCGCTCCGCATGAGCTGGGTGAACAGTATCGGTCGCATGGTGACGCCCTTGATCTTGACGATGCAGTCGTAGCTGCTGCGGCGGCCTGGCGATGAGAGCATGTTTCCTCCCCTGGGTCAGGGGGCGCGGGATTGCGCTCCTGCCCAGAGGCGGAGAACGAAGTATTTTGGACGCGCCCTAAGGGCGAGCGGCGACCACGACGAAAGAGGGCCTTTTGACGATTGTCAACCCTGTAGTTAACGGCCGTTAACAGGCAACGAATAATCCGCCCAAAGACCAAGAAACCCCGCAACTCGGTTTCAGTTGCGGGGTAAGAACGGCAGAAGTCGAAGTCGTCAGTCTCTCCT
>CADAKR010000179.1 GCA_902788545.1 uncultured Coriobacteriaceae bacterium | reverse complement strand
ACACTTGCAGACACGTTGTCCTTGCCAAGGAGCTCCTTGGCGGAGTCGACCGCGGCGTTGGCCACCTCGTTGGCAGCGGTGGCGGCGCCCGAGGCGTCGGGGCCAGTAGCAGTAATGGTGATGGTCAAAGAAGCCGTTTCCGCTTTAGCGGTAGCCGAATAACCAGGGTTTGACGAAGCGTATTCGCGCGCGGCCGATGACGCCGTGCCGTTGAGGGTGGACAGCTGAGCCGAACTACCCGCCACAATGTATGCATTGGCGTTATATGCAGCCGACTGCCCACGAACAAGCATGAAGCCCGCTGTGGCCAGTGCGAAAATGAGCGGCAAAGCGATGCAGAGTCCGATGTAGCGACGCAGGAGTCTGACGAGGTCAAGCAATGTCATAGTGGTGCGTTTCCCTCTGTTGGCGTTTCCAATTTGTTGACAATAATCCAAAAAGGCATTTTATCCGATTTCGCCCACACGTGCCATTTTTGTGGTTTTGCCCCAACGTAAAGTGGTTTGCGCTCACATAATCCACAAGTTCTGGCGGATTGCAGGGTTGCGTCGGGCCGTCCGATGCAACTTAGAACGACGTTGTTCGTTGCATGAGCGCACCGGGACACGGCGCCTGACTCCCTGTTCCTGTCATGTATAATATCGTTGTACGTAAATAGGAGTCCCGATGGGCGAACTCATCATTGCCGATCATGCACTCAAGCATGGCCTGAGCCCGATCGAAATCGAGAGCGCTTGGAAAAACTACTTGGTGAAGCAATACAGAGGAGCACCCAACGAGGGGGAAATCATAGTTATCGGCTGCGATAACAAGGCAAGGTTTGTTGAGATGGTTGCTGCAGAGCGCTCGTTTGGCACGATCATCTTTCACGCCATGACTCCCCCATCCGCAAATGCATTGCGGGAACTGAGACTGAAAAGCAAAGGAAGACAGCCATGACAAAAGTGCTTACTTCAAAGGAAATTGAGGAGACATACGGGGTCCCGGCCGAAACCATCGACAGCTGGGCTGACGATGCGGAGCACGGGGTCTTTCATGGCGAACCACGCGAAACCGTACGCGGGCGGCCATTGATGTTCGGGGAGGAAACGAGACAAGTCGGCTTCAAGGAGCCGCTCGGAAAAGTGGCGCTCATCGACAAGCGCGCAGGCCAACTCGGGATGAAGCGCTCGGATTACCTTCGGCATTTGGTCGACAAGGACCTCAAGGCAGCCGGGATAGCTTAGCCTTGCGAGTTGGGGTCGTTGAGACCCGCTATTCACGACCGTCATCGCGCGGGGGCATGACCTCGTCGAACTCGCTATTGGAGCGCTGGCGGCCCGCCTTGCGATCGGCCGGGTTGTAGACGTGCGCCAACACGGCGCCGAACAGCTTCAGGCGCCACACGAGGAACGCGGCCACCGCCAGATCCATGATGATGACGATGATGCGCACCGTGTCGTTGCTGCTGGCCACCACCACGCCCGACACCGCGAACACGGCGCAGATGCCGTAGATGGTCAGCACCACGCGGCGCTGGTCGAAGCCGGCCTTCATCAGGCTGTGATGGATGTGGCCTTTGTCGGGCACGCTGATGGAGATGTGCTCACGCTTGCGGCGCACGATGGCCGAGAACGTGTCGAGCACCGGGATGCCCGCGATGATGATGGGCACGGCCATGGAGGTGAACGTGGCCACGCGCATCACGCCGAGCAGCGAGATGATGCCCAGCAGAAAGCCCAGCGTGAGCGATCCGGAATCGCCCATGAACAGCTTCGCCGGATGGAAGTTGAACCTGAGGAACGCCAAGCACGCAGCAACCCCGACGATGGCGATGAGCGCCGTTTCGGGACTGTCGGACATGAGTGCCAGGACGAAGAACGCACCGTACGTGATGGCGCACACGCCCGCCGCCAGGCCGTCGAGACCGTCGATGAGGTTGATGATGTTGGCGAACGCCACAAGCCAGATGACCGTGATGGGCCATGAGAGTATGCCCAGCTGAAGGAAGTCGGGGCCGCCGAACATGCTGATTTCCGAGAGCATGACGCCCGATGCCGCCACGATGATGGCGGCGACGATCTGGCCGATGAACTTGTACAGCGCGCGGATCTGGAACACGTCGTCGATGCAGCCCAGGATGAACATGAACAGCATGCCCGCACCCACGCCGATGAGGTTGACGTTGGGGGGCGGCTTGAGCTCGCGCGGAATGACGCCCGCATTGCACAGCAGGTAGGTGATGACCAGCGTGATCATGATGCCGCCGAAGATGGCGATGCCGCCCATGCGCGTGGTGGCGTGCTTGTGAACGCGCCGCTCGCTGGGCAGGTCGACCGCGCCGAGCTTCTTGGCGATAACCGTGGACGGGTACACGAGCACGTACGTGACGCCGAACGCCACGATAGCCACTATGAACATTATCAGCGGCAAGCCCACGGCTTCGCGAGTCCTTTCGATCTGGCACGTAAACGCTCAGATGGTAACAGGTTTAGGCGCACGCGTGCTGAAATGCACGAGAGAAACAGCGCTAGGCCGGAGTTGGTCGAAGTTGGACGTTTGCCTCAGAGGCGTCTGTCCAATTCGGTGAGACACCCAAGACGCAAGGCCGCGCTGAATTGGACAGACGCCTCTGAGGCAAACGTCCAACTTCCAGGGCTTGCATTACGTACGTTTGTTCGTTATAATTGACCCGACCGAAGCTGGAGGGCCCTCGCGCCTGGCGGCACGTGGATATGCGTGCATGCCGTTTCTTCTTCATGGCCCCGGATGCTTCGCCGTCGTCGCTTTTGGCTGCGCGACAGCCAACCTTTTCCATTGCCCCGGGCGCCTTGCGCCTGCCGTTCAATGTATGTACTACATATTTGACACTATGTAGTACATATTTTACAATTTGAGGAGGAACCATGCTGATGATAATCGAGTCCGAGAAATTTACTGCATGGTTGAAGAACTTGCGAGATAGACAAGCGAAGGTTCGAGTCATCAAGCAAATACAGCGGATTCAGCTTGCGGAAGCATTCGTTGGTGACTGGAAACCCGTAGGGGGTGGAGTTATCGAAACCAGGCTCTGCTTCGGCCCGGGATACAGGATTTACTCAGCGATAGAAGACGACATGGTGCTGCTTTTGCTCGTCGGCGGAGATAAAAGCTCGCAATCGAGAGACGTTATTGAAGCCCGAAGGATACTGAAAGAATGGCGCAGACAGCAAGCGCCACATGGAGGAAAGTGATCAACATGGATTTCAAGGAATTCGATGCTTCGAGTTATCTTAATGGGCCTGAAGATATTGAGGCCTACCTGAACGCCGTGCTGGAAGATGGCAGTGCGCAAGAAGTGGCACTGGCTCTGGGGACGATTGCTCGTGCGAAAGGCATGACCAGCGTGGCTCGCGATGCTGGCTTGAACCGTGTAAGCCTGTACACATCGCTGAGCAAAGAGGGCAACCCGTCTCTCGACACGATCATGCGCGTTCTCGACGTTCTTGGCTTCAGACTGCATGCTGAAAGGAAGCCTGCAACGCAAACCGCATGATCGCGCATTCGGGCATCGTTTTAGAAAACGCGGTAGAAGCAGGTGCGGTTGCCCGTGTGGCATGCCGGACCTGCGGGGTTGACGCGAGCGAGCAGGCAATCTTGGTCGCAGTCGTAGCGCAGTTCGACCAGTTGCTGGGTGTTGCCGCTGGTTTCGCCCTTGTGCCAGAGCTCTTGCCGGCTGCGCGAGAAGAACCAGGTGGTTTGCTGGTCGAGCGTGAGCTGAACCGACTCTTCGTTCATCCAGGCCATCATGAG
>CADAKR010000178.1 GCA_902788545.1 uncultured Coriobacteriaceae bacterium | reverse complement strand
GTGGTGCTCGCAAAGGCGCCGCTCGACACCGTGCGCGCCGCCCACGAGGCCCAGCTTGCCGAAAACGCCGATTTCCTCGAGCGATCGGCCATTCGCCAGATCGAGATGCGCAACAAGCGCGAGCTTTCTGCGAAGAGCATGGAATCGTTCAAGCAGATCACCGCCATCACCGCCTCATGGCTGCGCGATGTGCTCGTCGTGTGTTCCGGCACGCCCGAGCTTGTCATCAACTACGATGCGCGTTCGCAAATCGAGGAGGTTGCAGCCCGCACTGACGAGGCGCGCGTTGCGAGGGCTCTGTCCGCCGTGCGCGATTGCGAAGAGGCGATTTCGTATAATGTATCCCCTGAAACGTGCTTAGACACGTTGCTGTTCGAGATTGGAGAGGCTCTGTATGGTACGCATAGCCCCCGTTAGATTGTCATTCAACCCGAAAACGCTGTGGTTTGATGCAGGTGACCTGGAGCTATCCTCCGGGGATGCGGTCGTTGTAGAGACGGCGCGCGGTAACGAGTTCGGCCATCTGTCCGATCGGGTGTTCGACATGGAATACGAGGAGACGAAGAGGCTGAAATCGCCGCTGAAGCCCGTCAAACGACTTGCGACGGATGACGATGTCGCCCGTGCGGAGGAAATGGAGGAGCTGGCCCTCGAGGCCCTGCCCGTGTTCAAACGCATGGCGGCGGAGTCGATTCCCGACATGAACCCCATTTCGGTCGAGTACCTGTTCGACGGCGACAAGGCCGTGTTCTACTTCGAAGCCGAAGAGCGCGTCGATTTCCGCGACCTCGTTCGCAGGCTCGCGTCCGAGTTCCACGTGCGTGTCGACATGAAGCAGATCGGCGTGCGCGATGGCGCGCGCATGATCGGCGGTTTGGGACATTGCGGGCAAGAGCTGTGCTGCCGAAGGCTCGGCGGCGAGTTCAACCCCGTCTCCATCCGCATGGCAAAAGAGCAAGACCTGTCGCTGAACCCGCAGAAGATCTCCGGTGTATGCGGCAGGCTCATGTGCTGTTTGCGCTACGAGTTCGAGGCGTACAAGGATTTCCACGGACGCGCGCCGAAGAAGAACGCCCGCATAAACACTCCCGACGGCGAGGGCAAGGTCGTCGATTTGGACGTCCCGCGCGAGATCGTCTCCATCAAGGTCGGCGACGAGAAGCCGGTGAAGGTGCCCCTTGCCGACATGGAGCTGCCCGAGGAAGGCGCGCGTCCGAACACCGTTGGCGAGGAAGCGTGGGAACAGGCGACCATGCCGCCTTCAACCGCGCTCGACGGCGCGTTCAACCTGTTCACGAACGAGCTATCCGGCGAAGACAAGCTGGCAGAACCCGGCAAGGTCCGCCATGTGCACGAAAAAGACGCAGAAGAAAAGCCCTCGAGGTCGCGACGCCGCAGGAGGGGGTCTGGATCCTCCGAAAGCGCCGAAGCCGAATCGAAGACAGCGCAACGCAAGTCGCGCCGCCGCCGTTCGACCACCGTCAAATCCGACGGCAGCACGCAGACCGAGGCGCAAAGCCAAGGCAAAGACGAGAATAAGGACGGCGACCAGAGGCCGAAATCCTCGCGTCGCCGTCGCAGCAGATCGTCATCGGGCAAGCAGCAATCTCAGGCGAAGCCGGCATCTGAAGGCCGCGTGCAGGGCTCGAAGGTTGGCCGTAATTCGTCGGCGTTGCGTGCCAACAGATCGGATGCCGAGGGCGCCGAGCCGCAAAAGCAGGGAGGAACCGGTGGTAAGCGTCGGCGCCGCCGTACCCATAAATCGAATCCGACAGGGGAGGAATAGCGGCATGAACATCGATTACGCCGCATTGACGGATTTATACCAGATCACCATGGCCCAGGGTTATTTCGACCATGGCATGGGCTCCACGCAAGCGTGTTTCCACATGTACTTCAGGAACTACCCCTTCAAGGGCGGCTATGCCATCGCATGCGGCATGGACCAGCTCGCGGAGCTAGTCGAGACGTACCGTTTCAACGATGAGGACATAGAGTACCTCGCATCGCTCGACGCGCCTGGCGGCGGCAAGCTGTTCAACGACGCGTTTCTGTCCCATCTCGCGAGCTTCCGCCTTTCGGTGGACATCGATGCCGTGCACGAGGGCACGCCCGTGTTCCCGAACGAACCGCTCGTGCGCGTGGTCGGTCCGATCCTGGAATGCCAGCTTATCGAGACCCCGCTTTTGAACTGCGTGAACTTCGAGACCCTCGTGGCGACGAAAGCTGCGCGCGTGTGCCAGGCGGCCGAGACGCCCGTTGCCGAATTCGGGTTGCGCCGTGCGCAAGGGGCGGCAGGCGGCGTGTGGGCGAGCAGGGCAGCTGTCGTAGGCGGGTGCGCCTCGACGTCCAACGTGCTCGCCGGCATGAAGTACGATATCCCCATCGGCGGCACGCACGCGCACTCGTGGGTCATGTCGTTTCCCGACGAGCTCACGGCGTTTCGCGCCTATGCGAAATCGTTCCCGCACAATTGCGTGCTGCTTGTCGACACCTACGACGTCGAGCAGGGCGTGCGCAACGCCATCACGGTTGGGCTCGAGATGCGCGAACGCGGCGAGCGGCTCATGGGCATCCGCATCGACTCGGGCGACCTCACATGGCTCTCGAAGATGGCGCGCCGCATGCTCGACGAGGCCGGGCTCGACGACTGCGGCATCGTCCTTTCGAACGACCTCGACGAATACACAATCCGCTCCATACGCCAAGAAGGCGTCAACGCCATGAGCTGGGGCGTCGGAACGAAACTGGCGTGCGCATACGACCAGCCGACGCTTGGCGGCGTGTACAAGCTGTCTTGCACGCGCGAAGAGGGCGATGAGGAATGGACCGACCATATCAAGATCAGCGAGTCGGTTCAGAAGCTGACGACGCCTGGCGTGTTGGATGTGCGCCGCTACTACGATGATGCCGGACGCATCGCGGGAGACATGGTGTACGACGTGAACGCCGAGGTGAATTCGGGCGAGGTCATCGTCGACCCGTATGACTCGCTGCGTCGAAAGAAACTCGCGGGGAAGCGTTACGAGACGCTTTTGCATCCTCTTGCACGAGGGGGAAAGTGCGTGTTGGATGCGAACGACCGCAGCGCGATGACGGCGCGCGAGCGCACGCGCGAAGGTCTCGGCACGCTTGACGAGACGCAGAAGCGCCTGCTAAATCCGCATACGTACCCAGTTGGCCTCGAGCGCGGATTGTTCGAGAGGCGAAGCGCGCTCGTGGCTAAGATGAGGGGATACGAATAGAAAAGGGAAATGTTGTGAGGGGGGAGCGGAATGATTCGCATCGTCACCGATTCGACAGCGTCTATACCACGTGATATGGCTGCCGAAAACAACATTGAAGTAATAACGATGTACCTGAACCGCGACGGCGTCGAGTACGAGGACGCCACGATGGACGTCGACGCGTTCTACCACGACATATACGACATGGTCGACAACATCCCGAAGTCGAGCCAGCCGTCGCAATCGCATCTCGAGAATTTGTTCGAAAGCATTGCCAAGGCGGGCGACGAGCTTTTGGGGATATTCATGAGCTCGAGGATGTCGGGAACGGTCGATGGTGCGCTGAGGGCGGCACGAAGCGTCGCGTCCCATCACGTCGGCTTCAGCTTCCGCATCGTGGATTCGATGTCAAACAGCTTCGATGAGGCATGGTCTGTGATCGCTGCTGCAAAAGCGCGCGATACCGGCTGCTCGCTCGACCAATGCTGCGATTTCGCGCTCGCCTCGATCAAGTCGTCTCGATGGCTCTTCTCGCCGGAATCGCTTC
>CADAKR010000177.1 GCA_902788545.1 uncultured Coriobacteriaceae bacterium | reverse complement strand
TCAATATGTGGCAATAGCATTCGTTGCTTTCATAGCCGTCGGGATGCTTGCCTCTTGTTCTGGCAATGGTGGAAGCAGCAGTAGCTCTAGTGCTAGCGAATCGCCTTCATCCTCCAGTCAAGGTGTTTCCGTCAGCGAAGTAAAGCTATCTCCGACAACAGAGTATCTCGAGTACTCTGCAAAAGAGGTCGATCCACTTACGCTCGTCTCGAATGTGGACAGTGGCATCGCGGTAGCAACTGACGACAGAATTGATCTATCTAAAGTGGGGGCTCAGAGGATCAGCTACGTACTGAGCGATGGCGAGGAGTCGGTGACCCAAGAGGTGCAGTTTACGGTGCGAGATACCAAAGCTCCGACGATCGAGCTGTCGAATCCGAAGCCCAGCATCGATCGGGGCGGGGAATTTAATGCCTCTTCGAGCATTTCCAAAGTGTCTGATCCAGTCGACGGTGATTTGCCGAAGGTCGATTCGGAGCCAGATAGTCAAAGCAAGAAGACTGGCTTGGAGCAGTTCTACGGCACCGGTTGGTTCATCGTTGATGGTTCTGTCGATTCCGGAACGCCCGGTACGTATTCACTGATGGTCAAGGCTTCAGACAAGCATGGCAACGTTGCAACAAAAGAAATCCTTGTCACGGTTAACGAGGTTGAGCAAAAGGCCGAGGAGCCGGCGTCGGCTGCCGCGACATACACCTACATCGCGAATGCGAAATCCGGTACATTCCATGTGCGCGACTGCCGCGATGTTAAGAAGATGAAGGATTCGAATAAGGTGGAAATCACAGCCACGAGACAAGAAATGATCGACATGGGCTACAAGCCTTGCGGTCATTGCAATCCCTAGGCCAGTGAAAGCGTCCGGACAAACCCGTCCAGAACAACCGACCGCTTCAAGGCTTCGGGTTGTCGCCAGTGTTGTCATGGCGCTGCTCGTCGTCGTTTGCATCATGCTAATGGGTGGCTGCCAAAACCGAGGCGTCGTTACGACCGGGTCTTCGGATGCTGAGGTCTATTCGAGTTCAAGTGAAACTGAGCAAGAATCAGTTCTCGCCGGGGGTTTTGCAGCAGGAATGGTGCCTCCCTATTCGGGAAGTCCCTCTCTGGAGATTAATGGCAACGTGCCGTTCTTCAGCGACGAGGAGTTGGAACAAGACTCGTTCGAAGCGTATAGCAACCTCGACGGTCTTGGCAGATGTGGTGCCGCCACGGCCCTTATCGGGAAGGAGACAATGCCGATTTCCTCTAGGGGGAGCATCGGAATGGTGAAGCCGAGTGGCTGGCAGATAGCCGAATACGATTGGATCGACGGGAAATACTTGTTCAACCGCTGCCATCTGATTGCGTATTCACTCGCCGGAGAGAACGACAACCCGTTGAACCTCATTACAGGGACTCGGTCGATGAATACGCAGGGTATGCTGCCATACGAAGAAAGCGTAGCAGCATATGTCAATGACACCGGAAATCATGTGCTCTACCGTGTGACGCCCGTGTTTCTAGGTGACGACCTTGTGGCAGCTGGTGTGCTCATGGAAGCGCAATCTGTTGAGGACGCTGGTTCGGGGGTTCGCTTCTGCGTATGGTGCTACAACGTCGAGCCAGGCGTGGTCATCGACTATGCCACGGGAGATAGCAGAGCTGGCGACCCGGCAAAAGAGGTTTATGATAAGGCAATAGCGGCGGAAGCTAAGTCTGGCTCAGATGGCATTGGGCTTCCCTCCCGAAGCGGGATGGGGGAATCGCCAAATAGCGAAGAAGCAACCAATGGCGAAAGCTCAAGGCAGTCATCGAGCCAACCAGAGAACGCTGAGACGTACGTTTTGAACACCAACACGCATCGCTTCCATTATCCCAACTGCTCTTCTGTTTCGGACATGAAGGAAAAGAACAAGCAGATTATCGAAGGAACACGCGAGGAAATCATCAACATGGGTTATAGCCCTTGTGGCGTCTGCAAGCCATGGATGCCCTTCTAAATGTCAAGCGCTATTTATCGACCGATTTTGCTCCTTGATGACGTAGTAGACCTCGCGGGCGATGTAGCGCTTCAGGCATCTGATCGCCTCGGTCTTGGTGTGCCCTTCCGACATCTTCCTGTCGATGAAAGCCCTGGTGCGCTCGTCGGTCCTCAGCCTGCCCACGGCGATGATGTGGATGGCGGAGTTGGCTGCCCTGTCGCCCCCTCGGTTAAGCCTGTGCCTGGGTTTCATCCCCGTGGACACGGGTATCGGGGCGACGCCGCAGAGCATGGCGAATGAGGCCTCCGACTTTATTCGCCCGGGGTTGTCGCCGACGGTGATCATGAGCTGCGACGCGGTCTGCGGACCCACGCACGGCAGCGCGGTCAGCTTTGGCGCCAGGTCGGCCAGGATGGCGGCGATGGCGTCGTCGAGCTCCGACACCTCGTCGTCCAAGTCCACATAGCGCTTGGCGAGGTGCTTGAGCGATATGCGCGCCGCGCCCTCGGGCGTGCGGAACGCGGTCTTGTCGGGCCTGGTGGCGACCAGATGTCTGATCAGCTGCATCCTCGTCATGCCGCGCAGCTGGTCGCGCAGCTCCTCCGGCGCCGACACGATCTGGTCGTTGATCATCTGCAGCG
Organism: uncultured Coriobacteriaceae bacterium; assembly: GCA_902788545.1. Taxonomy (GTDB): domain Bacteria; phylum Actinomycetota; class Coriobacteriia; order Coriobacteriales; family Eggerthellaceae; genus UBA9715. The sequence goes on along the minus strand of CADAKR010000177.1, from coordinate 1,189 downwards.
CGATTCGCCTGGAGTGAACCGCCGTCTGGCGCGTCTTGTGGAGCATGCGCAGCGCCTCGACCATGCCGTCGCGGGTCTTGGGCGTCACGGTCCGGTTGCCCGTGAAGGCGGCCTCCGCGGCCATCTCCGCGTCGATGAAGTCGTCCTTCCCGCGCTTGTGTCTGACCGACTTGTCCGGATACGTGACCTCGAGAACCTCGATGCCTGACTTCAGCAGGTGGCGCATCAGCCCGCTGCCGTACGAGCCGCTGCACTCGATGCCGACCCTGTAGATGGGGCCGAACGACTCGGCCCACCTCTCGAGCATCCTGTATCCTTGCCTCGTGGTGGGGAACGACGACTCGTCGAGCAGGTTGCCGTCGTGGTCGACGACGGCGGCGACATGCACCTCCTTATGGGTGTCGACCCCCACGACCACCGACCCTGCTTCCGGCCTTTGCATGCTGCCTCCTTTGGCGTAAGCTTACAGTGCTAGCCTTCGCCGACCCGGCAGCCGGACAGGACAGTAACGGGATGCGCAGCAGCATCGGGCCCTTCTTGGGTCACAGGCCGGTGAGGCGGAGGCCCCTTCGGGAGCCGCCCCGAGCAACCGACGTATCCGGGGAATGACACGGCGTCGATCGTAGTTCGGGTCAGGGTGCCCGGCAAGCTCGTTCGCGGTCAATCGGAGTGCGAGCCAGGATGCCCTTCGGCGATGCGACCTGTCATCAATCGCTGTGCGGGTCAGGATGCTGCGGCGCGTTCCCGAACGCAGGATACCGCGTTCGTCAGGCGAGCACGAATCCCGCTGAACGCATTATTACTATCGCTATGGAGCAAATTGCGGCTAAAGGCTTCACGATATGGTTGTCCCCCGATCGTCCAGCGGGGGACAATCGGGGGACAACGGTGTTGGAGGTAAGCAGTTTTACTTGTAGGTACATATAGCTCTGACCAGCGCAAACAGTGTTACCTATTGTTACCTAAATACCCTCCTTTCAAGCTGTCACGTCGGAGGTCGCGAGTTCAAGTCTCGTACATCCCGCCACGAAACACCAGGTCACCCACTTATTTGGGTGGCCTTTTTTGTGACCTCCCGTCTGAAACTGCCGCGCTTAAGACAATCTTCAGACAGTACGCGGGATTTCTCGTCCAAAAGTCCCTACGCTGATGCAAGCTCGATTACATGTGCCTTGTTCGGCGTCGGCTT
>CADAKR010000176.1 GCA_902788545.1 uncultured Coriobacteriaceae bacterium | reverse complement strand
CTTGGTCACGCTGGAACACCGAGCGGGCAAGCACGATGGCGTTGAACAGCGCGCTGAGGAACGTCCAGAACAGCAGCGACCCTGCGCGCCCGGCCCATAGGCCCGAAAGCTTGTAAAGCCAGGCCATGCCATCAGTGGAAAGCGAGCGCTCTTCGAGCACGTACTTGATGGAAACGTCGCCCGTCATGAAGCAGGTGACGAGCACGGCGCAGCAGATGAGGAGCCCTGCGGCGCTTACAAGAACCGCACCGCGGCCAATCTTGAGCACGATGCCGTTCTTGGCGAAATATCCCGCAAACAGCAGCGCGAAGGCGGCTATCGATGCCGCGAATGCAACGACGAGAAACGCGAACCCGGTCGTGGCCATGCTCTAGCCTTCCAGCGCCACATCGGTCGCGGTGAAAGTGCCGTCAGAGCCAATGGAGCCAGTTACCACGACCTTCGATCCTTCAGACATCTTGTCGGGCAGTGCGCCGGCGTATTTCACATGGAGGTCTAAGGCCGACTCGCCGTCGAGCAGCACGAATCGCTCTGCCGCATCGACGCCCGCAAGCGAACCGGGCATTACGGCGCCTTTGACTTTCACGGGCTTGTTCAGGACCGCATCTCCGTATCCAAGCAGGTCGGCCACGCTCAGCGCGTCGGTTGCGTTCTCGTATTTCGACGGGCACTTGGTCACAAGCTCGGAACAGACGAGCACACCGTTGCCGTCCTTCTTGCCTGTGCAGATGGCTGTGACCTCGTTGCCGAACGTGGCAGACACGCCGCCATCATAACGAACGCCGAGCTGGGCATTCGCAGCAGGATCGGCTTTGGGGTCGTATATCTGGAACGTGAGCACGTTGCCGTCGAGATCGAACGAGTTCTCGACGACATTACCCGTCACCTGGACCTTTGCATCGCCTTGCAACTCGATTGCCTCGGCAACCGACACCGTGCGTGCAGCTGAGTTGCCGCCGACGACGGCGAGCACGACGATGACGACGATCACGATCAACCCCGTGACCACGCCCATGCGCCGTTTGGTTTTTGAATTCATGACCGCTCCGATAAGGTGCCCTGTTGTTTACAACGACGTATTGTCCCACAGGGAAGGCGCCTTGTCCTAAAACGCCAAATAAACGGCAATACGCGAGTTCGCGCAAGCAGCCGCGCTATTCATGAGATCCAGGAAGCCTACCCTTGGGCCGGCTTCATGAGCACGTTCTTGCGACTGTACGGGACAATGTCGCGCTCTATGCGGTCGAAGCATTCCAGGATGGCAATGCCTTGCGGGCAAGCCTCTTCGCACGCTCCGCAGCGGATGCATTCGCTGGGCATCTTCTTGCCGTGGTTGAAGCGCACGACGAAACCGAGCTGGTAGTTGGCCGCATACGCATCGCCGAAGTTGATGTAGTAATTCAAGGCGGTCATGGCGCCTGAGATGCCTATTCCCTGCGGGCACACCTTCGCGCAGTAATCGCAACCCGTGCAAGGCACTATGTCGCTTTGCTCCATGATGCGCTGCGCTTTGCCGATGGCTTCGCGCTCGGCCTCAGAAAGCTCCTTGAACTCCTTGAAGTACGCGCAGTTCTGCTCGACCTGCTCGAGCGTGCTCATGCCCGACAACGTCGTGAACACGCCGGGGATGCTGGCAGCGAACCTGAGCGCGGCCACGGCGTAGGGCTGTCCGCCGAACGCCTCGTCGATGACGTCTTTCACCTCTTGCGGCGGATCGGCGAGCAAGCCGCCCTTGACGGGTTCCATGACCGAGATGGGAATCCCGCGCCGTTGCGCTATCTCCACGCATTCGCGCTCTCGGAAGGAGGGGTTCTCCCAGTCAAGGTAATTCACCTGCAGCTGGACGAATTCGGCGTCGGGATAATCGTCGAGGAACTTCTCGAGCTCCTCGGGCGTGCAGTGAGCCGAGAACCCGATATGCTTCGCAATCCCTCGTTCCTTCACGCTGCGCATGAACTCCCATGCGTTATGCTTCTCGAAGCCGGCAGTGCGGTTACCGCCCAGGTTGTGCATGAGGTACATGTCGATGTAATCGGTTCCGAGGTTCGCAAGCGTTTCCTGCAGCTGGCGTTCCAGGTCCTCGGGGCCGTTGCAATGCATCCAGGCGACGCATTTGCTTGCGATCATGAACGAATCGCGGGGATGGCGCGCCACGAGCGCCTTGCCGAGCGCTTCTTCGCTGTGCGGATAGGCCCAAGCGGTATCGAAGTAGTTGCCACCTGATTCGAGGTACACATCGACCATCTTCGAGATATCGTCGATGTTGGTCGTGTCGTCTTCGCGGCCGGGGAATCGCATGCAACCGAATCCGAGCGCGCTCACCTTGCTTGCGTCAAACGCCATGACACCCTCCCTCTCGAATTGTGACTTTACCGACAGTTTATAGCTTCAATGCGCCGCCGAGAAGCACGGGAAGCGACTTCTTGTACTCCTTGGTCGACAACAGGACGCGCGGGTCGATGACGATGACCTTCGAGCCGCGCTTCCCGAAATCGACGCGAATCTTGAACATCTCGGTAATATCGGAACGCCGATCATCACGCCCCCGGAGTATTCATGACAATAACGGCGAACATTATGGGATAGACTCAGGTACTAGACAAGCGCTCAAAAGGTGAGCGGATGCTTGCCGTAACCCCGATTCTTAAGACAGCGCTACAGATCCCAGATTTGCTCGCAGTAGTCCTGGATGGCGCGGTCGGAACTGAAGTAACCCGATTTTGCCGTATTGATGACCGCGCTGGTCAGCCATCGATCACGGTCGGCGTAAGCCTCCATGACGTCTGAGAACCGCGCGTCGTACGCTTCGAAATCAAGCATGACGAAGTAGTGGTCGCCACCCTCGCGCAACGCGTGGTACAAGTCGTCAAAGCGGCTTGAATCGGATGTCGGCAAGCTGCCATCGACAAGGTGGTTCATGACCCTGGCCAGACGCGGGTTGTCGTCGATGATTGCCGCGGGATTGTAGTGCCCTTCGCGCTTGACGAACTCCAGCTCCTCGACAGTCGCACCGAAGATGAATATGTTGTCCTCGCCGACCTGCTCGGCGATTTCGACATTCGCGCCATCCGTCGTTCCAAGCGTCAAAGCCCCGTTGAGCATGAACTTCATGTTGCCCGTGCCGGAAGCCTCGAGGCCTGCCGTCGATATCTGCTCGGAGATATCAGTCGCCGCGACGAGGTGTTGGGCGGCGGTAACGTCGTAGTTTTCCAGGAACACAACCGGAATGAGATCGCGCGTCCGCTCGTCCGACTCTATCAGCGCCGAAATGGAGTTGATCAAGCGGATGATGTCCTTCGCGCGGTGGTACCCCGGCGCCGCCTTGGCTGCGAACACGAACGTCGTCGGCTGCATGTCGGTAAGCTCGCCATCGACGATGCGGTCGTACAGGGACAGGATGTGCAGCGCCTTCATGAGCTGGCGCTTGTATTCGTGCAAGCGTTTCGCCTGGGCGTCGATGATGGTGTCGGGGTTCACCTTGGAACCGCGGCTGAGCATCATCCAGTCGGAGAATTTCTTCTTGTTGTCTGCTTTCACCTGCGCAAATGCCTCTCGGAAAGAGGGGTCGTACGCATACGGCTCGAGCTTGGCGATTTTGCGCCAGTCCTTCATGAAGCCTTCGCCGATCGTCTCGTCGACCAATTGGCGCAACCCCGGATTCGCAACGCCAAGCCAGCGGCGCTGCGTCACGCCGTTCGTAATGCCGCAGAAACGCTCGGGATAGGCTTCGTAGTAATCTTGGAACAGGTCAGTGCGCAAGATGCGGCCATGCAGTTGCGACACGCCGTTCACGTGGCCGC
>CADAKR010000175.1 GCA_902788545.1 uncultured Coriobacteriaceae bacterium | reverse complement strand
GGCCGAGCTGCGAAGTCGCATTCAAGCGGTCGCGGCAACGGCGCACGTTGTTCAGCAGCGTGTCGAGGCTCTGCTCGACGTGGCTGAACACCTCGTCGGCGTAGTCTTCGGCGCCGGCGCGCGTCTGACGCTCGAGTTCGCGTGCATCGGCCATGATCTGGTCGGCCTGCTGTTGGGAGATGCGCACGATTTCCTGTTCGCTCGCGATGGTCATGGCCTGGGAGCGAGCGTCCTCGACCATGCGGTTCGCCTCGGCATCGGCATCGTCGAGCAAGCCCTGGCGCTCGCGCACGATCTGACGAGCCTGGGCGAATTCACTCGGGAACGTATCGCGAATGTCATCCATGATTTCGAATGCAGCGGCGATGTCGACCTGGCGCAAGTTGCTGTTGCGGCCGAAGCCCACCGGCTTCGAGTCCTCGAGCAGGATGGACAGTTCGTCAAGCAGCCCCAAAACTCCGGTTTCGTCCATGATAATCCTTCCATCTTCGCCGCCCTTGCTCCTGTTGTCCTCTCATCAGGCGGCTTAACTTAAGTCAGTTTACCAGCTTTAATTCAGTTGCACAATTGTAAACGCAATATCATGTATGCGCAAACCAGCTGCACCACAATCAGCTGACCGCGAGCTTTCAAACTCGGGCGTCAGTCTCGAGATGCGGCAATCATCCACGCTTGCGCTTACCTGCCGAGCGAATCCTCGTGCTTGCGGCGTGCTTCTTCGGAATAGCGTTGGCGGTAACGCACGTCGATCAACTCGGCGACTATGGCGATGGCGAGCTCGGCGGGCGTCTTCGCGCCGAACTTCAGGCCGATGGGACGCTTGATGGCCTCCCATTGCCCTTCGGTGACGCCACCCTCGAGCACCAGATTGCGAATGCCGTCGTTCTTGCCCTTGCACCCCATCATGCCGATGTAGTGAGCCCCTTCGCGCACGCCCCATATGCACCCTTCGGGATCGTGCATATGGCCGCGGGTGAGCACGCACACGTAATCCTCCGGGCGGGCATGATAGTCGAACAGCGCATCGAAGCCGTTTCCATCAAGCAGGATCCGATGGGCATCGGGGAACCGGTCGGCATTCAGGAACGCGGTGTCATAGTCGACGACGAGCGGTTCGAAACCGACCTTGCGCGCGAACGGCACAAGCTCGACCGACACGTCGGATGCGCCGAGCAGCCACACGCGCACGGGATCGAACAGGGCAACGCTTGCCCACGTGAGGCCGTCGAACTGCTCGTTATGCATCGAAGGACCGCGCGTGACGTCCTTCATCTGGAACAGGTCGCGTTTCGAGGGCTCGCGTGATGCGACGATTTCCTTGGCATCGTTGCAGAAGAACACGAGCGGCTCACCATCGGCCGAGCCGATTTCGCCATAATCCTTCGTGAAGCCGATGCCCGATTTGGCGACGGCAATCGCGGGATCATACACGACCTTGAAGCCGAGCCAGGCAAGATCGCCCTCGTCCATGGCGCGTAGGGCCCGCTCGAACGTTGGGATATCCGTCTTGGTCAGGCTCGCAACGATGTGCTCGAGGTCTTCGGGAGACAGATGGTCATTGCCCGCCGTGGCCTCTTCGCTGAAAGCCGGCACGTCTTCGACGCCCAGACGGGGCGTGCGGCCGGCCTTCAAGTCTTCGATTACCGCTTCGATTGTTTCCCTGTTCATCCAGCGACCTCCCGATTCGCTCGCTTACTCGCTTACTCGCTTATATGGACTTTCCCGTCTTCGGAGACGGACACACGGCCGTCGGCTAGCCAACCGAGGACCTGCGGGTACATCTCGTGTTCGACTTCGTGGATGCGCTCCTCGAGCGTGTCGACCGTGTCGGTCTCGCGCACGATGACGGCCTTCTGGGCGATGATGGGACCCTTGTCGTACTCGTCGTTGGCAAAATGCACCGTCACGCCAGTGACCTTCACGCCGGCGTCGAACGCATCTTGTATAGCATGCGCGCCCTTGAATGAGGGTAGAAGCGCAGGATGCAGGTTCACGATGCGATTTGGAAACGCATCGAGCAACACATCGGTGACCATGCGCATGTAACCCGCCATCACGACGTATTCGACGCCGGACGCCGTCAGCGTGTCGGCGATCATGGCATCAGCGGCTCTGGCATCTGCGTAGATTTCGCGGTTGAGCACGAGCACGGGGATGCCGGCTGCCTTCGCCCGTTCGATGCCGTATGCGTCGGGGCGCGATGAGACGACGTGGGCGACCTCGATGGGGAGGCCCTCTTTCGCCGCGTCGATGATGGCTTGCAGGTTGGTTCCGCTGCCCGAAACCAAAACGCCCACTTTCAACTTGTCGTTCATCGAAGCCGCCTTTCCGCTATTTTCCCGGTGCGTGCATCGGGGGTTTTACGGCAACTTGCTCTGCCTGCCCCGAGAAAAGACCGCCTTCGTTGTTGTAGCGCACGATGCCCGAGCCTTCCTCGACACGCCCGATGATGCGCGCCACTTCGCCTGCTTGCTCGCATGCGATCCGCACAGCGCCCACCGTGGACGGATCGACGATGAGCACCATGCCGACGCCCATGTTGAACGTCTTGAGCGCCTCGGCTTCGGAAAGCCCGGCGTCTTTGCACGTGTAATCGACGATCGGAGGCACGCCCCAGCTTCCCAAATCGACGACTGCGTCGACGCCGGAGCTCAAAGCCCGGTTCAGGTTCTCGGTGATTCCACCGCCTGTGATGTGGGCCAGCGAACGGATTGCCGCGGGGCACTTGCGCATGACGTAGCGCACCGCCTCGACGTAGATGCGCGTGGGCGCGAGCAGCGCTTCGGCAACGCCTACACCCCCCAGTTCTTCGACAGGTGCGGTCACCTCTTCGAGCGTCTTGCCCTCGAGGCATACCTTGCGCGCAAGCGAGTAACCGTTTGAATGCAGGCCGCTCGACATGATCCCGATGAGCGCATCGCCCGGGCGAACCGCCTCGGGGTCGAGCATCTTGGGACGGTCGACGATGCCCACGCAAAAGCCCGACAGGTCATAGTCGTCGGGGTCCATGACGCCGGGGTGCTCGGCCATCTCGCCGCCGATGAGCGAGCAGCCGGCCTGGCGACACCCTTCGCCGATGCCGCTGACGATCTCGGCGACCGCCTTGGAATCGAGCTTCCCGACAGCGATGTAGTCGAGGAAGAACAGCGGTTCTGCGCCCGTTGCGAGGATGTCGTTGGCGCACATGGCGACTAGGTCGATGCCGACCGTGTCGTGCTTGCCGATCATCTGGGCGATCTTGAGCTTCGTGCCCACGCCATCGGTGCCGGAGACGAGAATCGGGTCGGCCATATCCTTCGCGGCGGCAATCGAGAACAAGCCCCCGAAGCCCCCGATGTCGCCTATGACCTCGGCACGATAGGTCGAATGCACGATGCTCTTGATGGCGTCGACCGCACGGGCGCCCTCTTCGATGTCGACGCCCGCTTGGGCGTAGGTTACTTGCTTTGTCTCGGTCATGACGACTCCCCTTCCTTGACTGCCAGGTCGTTCACGAATCCGCTTCCCTCGCCTCCGTCGCCTTGAATGCCAAGGTCGCCGGTCAACCCTTCGGTGGTCGTGTCCTCGATGTACGCGTAGAGGATGTAGCGCCCGTCACCATAGAGGTTATCGCATGTTGCAAGGGCGAACGTGTGCTTGATATCGGACGCCTTCGGCGCGTCCTTCACCTCCACCACCGAACGGTTCATCTTGTCCTGGACGTACGCCGTCAACTCCTCTTCCGTCGCGAAGCCCGTCTGCACGAGCGGGTCATCGGCGGCGACATGCAGCATGGCAAACGTCCTCAGCCTGAAGTTACCCTTCGGGGAGAGCAGGAAAATCGT
>CADAKR010000174.1 GCA_902788545.1 uncultured Coriobacteriaceae bacterium | reverse complement strand
CTCGTTGACGTCCATGAGGCGGCCGGCCAGCGAGAACGGGCCGATATTGCCGGCGATGACGGGCATGTCGTCGACGCGTTCGGCAACCTTGCGCACGCCCTCGATACACACGCCCGTGCGGCCCTCGCGGGGGTCGGGCACCTTCAGCAAGTCGACGTTGCTGTCCTCGTCGATGATCGAGCCGACCACCGTGGGAACCTCGTTGTCGCTGTAGCGGATGTCGCTGCCGAACGCCTCGGCCTCGACCGAAAGGTCCATGAATGCGAGCACGGCCGGCATGTCGGTGTGGTCGTGGATGTACATCATGGCGTCGGCCTGCAGGTCGGGCGAGTAGATGAGTTCCTTGGTGGTGACGCCCATCATCTCGGCAGCCGGGAACGTGAGAACCGGCAAAGCCTTCTTGACTGGGGCGGCGATCTGGTCAGCAACCCATTGTTTCATATCCATGGTGAATCCTCCCTCGTAGATTCCTGGCTTTTACGCTTGATGCCAATCTAAGCTCGGGAGGGAGCGCGGTCATTGTGCTCTCAACACGTTTTTCCCGAAAAACTACTGTGCATCTTGCACAATTCCGGCTTCGCGTATGCAATACGCCAGCATCAAATCGATGCGCAGCTGCGGCTCGTTGGTGTCGATGTCGTATTGCTCCTCGATGCGGTTGATGCGGTAGCTGACGTTGTTGCGATGCATGTGCAGCTGCTCGGCGACGGCGGTGATGCGCCGTTCGTGCATGATGTAGGTGTACAAGAACTCGTAGTTGTTGGTTTTCGACGCGATGTCCTGACGCGCCATTTCCGCCAGGATAGAGCTGGCGTAAGTCAGGCGGATCATGTCGATTTCCTTGTCTGACAAACACCTGACCAGGCTGTCCAGCGCATAAGCATCGAACGAGTAGATGCGCTCCCAGATGCGCATCTCGCCGACGCGTTCGCGGTTGCGCGGAGGGCGGCGGCTGATGGCGTAGGCCTCCTGTGCCTGGTTGAAGGCGACGGGCGCCTGTGAGAGGGGGGCGAATTTCGAGCTGCGGCCGCACGTGAGGTCGTAGCGCTTCAGCATCTCGTTGAGCCGTTTCGAGACGGTGCGCTTCTTGTTCGGGCAAGCCCCCACCATGCAGTGCTGCGCGCAAAACGAGTTCTTGCAGTTGAAGCACAGCACCACGACGGCGTCGTCGACGAGGATGGTCTTGGCGGGCGCGACGGAAAGCGACACGTCGGCGAGCAGGCGCGAGACGGGCACGGAATCCTTGTCCGCCTTCATGTAAAACAGGCAGAAGCGCCCGTCGTAAGGGATGCCGGTAAAGGCGCAGCGGTCCGCGACGTCCTCCTCGGCGATCTCGCCCCTGATGAGGTCTTTCAAAAACATGTCGACTGCGCTGCCCGAGGGCTTGTCGTCGGGGTAGTCGCGCTTCGCGAACACGCCGACGTGGTCGGTGAACATCTGGTAGTTGTCGAGCAGGTGCGGTTCGGGGTTGGCGACGTTGCACATCATGACGGAGATGAGCGAGAACGCCGAGCGCGATTTGAACGATTTGACGACCGTGATGTACTTGCATATCTGGTACGTGTCGTTGATGACGAACCCGTCTTCTTCCGACCAGGGCTTGAACCGCTGGTTCAGCTTGAACTTGCGGATGTTGTCCTCGGTGTGGTATCCGTGCTCGATGAGCTCCAAGGTGATGGGGTCGTCGCAGGGGACGTTCTTCGTGTAGCCGAGCAGCTTGAGCGCCGGGTCGAGCACGACGACGTTGTTGCGCAAAAACGACTCGCTTGCGTCGATGAGGTCCTGCAGCGTGCCGCCGTTGTAGGCAATGCGGTCCATTGCGCGCTGCCAATCTGCATAGCGTCGCGCCAGGTCCAGCAGCGCGTCGAAGACGACGAGGGGCTCGGCGGCGCTTGCGACCGTAAGCTCCGCGGAGCTTACGGCATCGGTGCCGACGAAAACAGCCCGGCATCCGCTCTCGTGCACGGCGCGCACGTTTTCGGCGGTCGTGCATACGTACAAGACGTCAGGCGCGCAAGCCTTCCCGCCGATGAACAGGCGCACGTCCTCGAATGCGGGATTGTCGGCGCATGCGCGCTCGATGCGGCCGAACGGCGCCAGTTCGTGTTCGACGATGTTCAACGTGAAGCTCAAAGCCACCCCTTAGCCTTCAGCCGCCCCTTGACCTTCTGATGTATATCCTAAATCGGCTGAGCGAAAAACACCAGGTACAAAGCGACAAACGAAGAAGAACCCTACGATTTGGGCATCGGCGCGTTGCTCCATTCAGGCGCTAAAAATGAGGAAGCCCCGCATCGGGAGGCTTCCTCATTAAGGGAAGGGAACCAAAGGTGGTTTTCCGAACATGCTTATTTAAGAAACCACGGCCTTCTTCTGGGCTTGTTGGTAGGTCAGCCAGCCGTCGGGCACCGGCGCCTCGACATGGCACTGGGTGCAGTTGTTAATCGACTGCGAATGGCCTTTGTGGCATTGCCCGCAGGCCATCTCGCCATGTTGCGGCTTGTGGGGGTTGTAGGTCTTGTCGAGGTTCGCGGTCTTGGCGAGCAGGTCATCGCGCGTCATGACCGAACCATCGTCGTTCACGTGGCAACCGGACTTCAGGCAGAACTCATCGCCGGATGTGCCGCCCCACGCTGAGACCAACTCGTCGAGGGTGCGCTCTTCGAGCACCGCCTGGCCGACTTGGTTTTCACCTTGGATCGTGTAATTGCCGGTGATCCAATGCATGGCCTCGTTGACCTGCTGGCCCAAAACGGGCTCATGGCACTTCATGCACGTGTAGCCGGCTTTCTCCTTGTGGTAAAACGCCATCATCGCCATGGCTTCTTGCTCGTTCAGCTCGTTGCCGTACTTGTCGACGTTGCCCTTGAGGTACGTGTCGCCATATGCGTCCATCGGGGTGTGGCAGATGGCGTTGCAGAACGACGGCTGCTCGTGCCAGACGAACAATCCGATGCCCAAAACGACGATGACGCCGACGACGATGCCGACGATCGCCAGCTTGTTCTTCTTTTTCTTGGGAGCAGGGCTCGTCTCAGGGGCGACCTCGGGGGTCTCTTCCTTGATATCTTCAGCCATGTAGCTCTCCTTGTGTCTCGCGTGTTTTGAACCAACTCATTTTACCGAACAAAGCCCTTGCCGAATAACGGCGGCAGCCGCTATCATCTGCTAGGGGGAAACAGGACGTACGTAAGTGCTGTTTGGGAGACGTTAAATGAAAATCAAGGAATTCTCGGCGATGACCGGCTTGTCGCCTTCTTCAATCCGCTTTTACGATAAGCATGGGCTGTTCGAGCTGCATCGCACGGAAAACGGCTACCGCAGCTTCTCGCCCAACGATGCGTTCCAGTCGAACGCGTTTCGCACGTTGTTCAAATACGGGTTCAGCATCGATGAAGCCGCCCACATCGTCAACGAGAAGCAGGGAAGCGAAGAGTTCGCCGCGTCGTTGCGCGCCCGCAAGGCGCAGATGCAACACGAAATCGAGGACCTGCAGATCCGCATCGGCCATATCGACCGCGCCCTCCATCATCTGGAAGACGAGGAAAACGGCCTGTGCGCCGAGGTGGACGAGCAGAGCTTCCTGTTTGCCCGCGCGTCTTACGGGCTGGATTTCAGCATCGCCAAGCGCAACAGGCTGGCTATCGCCGAATATTACGAGATGCTCGGCCTCACCTTCTGCTCGCGCGTCATCACCAAGGCCGATTTGGAATCGGACTCGCCGACGTTGGACCCGAGCTACGTAATCTCGATCAAAGAGGAGAACAGGCATCTGCTGACCCAGGAGGCGCTCGACGAATCCGAGCTCATCGAAGAGGAGAACGTGGTCATC
>CADAKR010000173.1 GCA_902788545.1 uncultured Coriobacteriaceae bacterium | reverse complement strand
AAGCGCATGAAGGATATTGGCGGCGCGGCGACCTGCTCCCAGTTGAGCGAGAAATACGGCGAAAAGATGGGGTTCTACCTGTCTAACGGTCCATCTGCGGCAGACCGAATCGCAAAAGTGTCCGGATGCCCGCTCATGCCCGGACGTAGCGAGAGTAACAAGAACCGCCTGTGGCCGGTGCTGTTCGTAGGCAAGGACGCCCCAAAAGAAGTGTCCGGTTCCTACATCTGGAAACTGCGAACTGAGCTCAGCGAAGCGTTGGACGAAGTTGACCTTTCCCGCATCCCTCTCTATGCGGAGCACCCAGTAGAGAACCCGGTAGCGGAAGATGAAAGCACACAAGAATTCGCCGGCGACGGGTATGACGAGGAAGGCGTCCCGAAAGCCGCATTGGCGAAAGAGCTGGTGCTCGAAGTGCTCGCCGGTGGTGACGTTCTGAGCAACAAGGAAATCCTGGGCCGAATCGCCGATGGAGGAAGAATCAGCGACGACGCCCTCGATGTGATGGACAAGAGGCGGCCTCGCTACGAGACGCGTGTCCGCTGGGCAATCGAGCAGCTTTACAAGAAGGACGGTTTCATCGACAAGGTCGAGACCGGCATGTATGTGATAAATGCTCGCGGAATCGCGAGATGCCGCGAGATCGGCTTGATCGAAACTGTTGAGGAGATAGCCCCTTACGGCAAGGACGACTTCCTGCGCGAGGTGTACATGCGCGAAGCTGACATGAAGACGCTCGTATCGCAGCTCAAACGGAAGATGAACGTCATTCTTCAGGGTGCTCCGGGTACGGGCAAGACCTACGCAGCGAAGAGGCTCGCGTACCTGATGATGGGGAAACGCGACGACTCCCGCGTTAAGGTCGTGCAGTTCCACCAGAGCACCGCCTACGATGACTTCGTATGCGGATATCGTCCTGTCGAGGGCGGCGGATACGAGCCCCGCGCCGGCGTGTTCGTGCAGTTCTGCAGGAAAGCCGCATCCGACCCCGGTAGGGACTACTTCTTCATCATCGACGAGATCAACCGCGCCAACATCTCCAAGGTGTTCGGCGAGCTACTGATGCTGATCGAGAAAGATCACCGCGAGGACAAGGTCACCCTCGCACTCAACAACGAGAAATTCGGCGTTCCGAGCAACGTCTACATCATCGGCATGATGAACACAGCCGACAGGGGCCTTGCTCTCATCGATTACGCTCTGAGGCGCAGGTTTGCGTTCTTCGAGATGAAGCCCGCCCTCGAGAACCCGGCTTTCAGGGCGGCCGTTGAGGAGGCTGGCGACAGCAGGTTAATCGCCCTCGTAGACGCGGTCGTCGACCTGAACGACACGATTGCCGCGGACCCCGCCCTGGGACGCGGTTTCAGAATCGGTCACAGCTACTTCTGCGACGACGGTTCGGAAGACGACGTGGCACAGGCGAGCATCCGCTTCGAGATAGCCCCTCTCCTCGAGGAGTACTGGTTCGACGATCCCGACAGAGCCGAAACCGAGATAAGGCGGCTGGAGGACGCGGTGCGGGAGTCCGATGAGCAATAAGGCTGTCGACAACGTCGTTATCAGGAACATCTACTACATGATGGCCTATGCCTTCCGTGCGCTCGACTTGAAGGAATACGAGCGATTGAAGACCGAGGACTTCGAAGAGGTGGACGATCTTTTGGCGGCCATACTGGCAATAGGGATGGCGGCTCAGCAGAGGCGCGGCTACGAGCGCGGGTACTTGCCCGAGGAGGAAGACCTTGCGGGCGTGCGCGGGCGCATCGACATGAGACAGACAGCCCGCAACGAGATGGCCCGCCGGCAAAAGGCTCATTGCATCTATGACGAGTTCACCGAGGACACCCAGAAGAACCGCATCCTGAAGGCAACGGCGCGAATCCTGGCAACGAGCGCGAACGTAGATCCTGTGCGAAGGCGCGATCTTAAACGGTGCCTTGTCTACATGGGCGGCGTGTCGGATGTCGGGACTTCCCGCATCGACTGGAAGAGGCTCAAGTACGACCGTAACAACAGTAGCTACCTGATGCTGATGAACGTGTGCTTCATGGTGCTCAACGGGCTCATCCTCGCAACCGATGTTGGCGACAAGAACGTCGCGAGCTTCATGGATGACCAAGAGCTGCACGCGCTCTACGAGAAGTTCTTGCGAGAGTATTTCAAGCGGCATCATCCCGCGATACGCGTGTCGGCAAAGGAAATCGACAACGGTATCGAGAACGCGCCGTCGTTCCTGCCGAAACTGTGCACCGACATCACATTGGAGCGCGGGAACAAGATGCTCATCATCGACGCGAAGTGCTATGGGCGGATATTGACGCTGCACTATGGGACGGAGAAGCTGAGCGCGGCCAACCGCAACCAGATCCTGTCATACGTGCTGCACGCCGCGTACGAAAACGAGCTGGACGTGTCGGGCATGCTGCTGTACGCCCAGACCGAGAAGGACCGCCATATCCGCGAGACGTGGAGCGAACTTGGGCACGAGTTTCACTGCAGGACGCTTGACCTGAATCGGGAGTTCAAAGACATCGCTGCTGAGCTTGACGAGATAGCGGCTGCCATATATGCGTAGCCGCTACCTCGAAGCATCATCAGTACGCTTCTATTCCGAATCCGTGTTCGAACTCTCTGGGGGAGTCGAAAGGATATCGACAATCGAGCCAACGTCAAGACACGGAAGGCATATCTGATTAGAAGGCGTCATACTCGTAAGCATCTGGACATGGCTTCGAATGAACGCGTAAAGCAAAGTGAAGGCATTGACCTTCATGAACATTTCAAAGTCTTCTACCGTTCCGCTTTCTTCAGAATACGTGGCTACGAACATGCCTCGAACTGCAATGTCGAGCTTGTATCCAGACGGGTTTTCGCCATTTGGAGAAACGTGAACATCCAGTCGTGCCTCGAGTTTATCCGCTCCGTTTTCTTGGCGCATCAAATCGCTTGCATTGTATTGAAAACTCAAATCATCTGTGCCGAACCCAGGATTCTCAATATCAAGTACCTCGTAATTCGATTGGAGAATCTGGTAACTTACAGCGTTGATTGGCGATAACTGCAGTGCCATTATGCCGCCTTCCAAAGTTTTTCGGTGTAGGAGTAGTTGTGCGATGAGCGCTCGCTGGCAATAACGGTCGTCTCCGCTTGATGAGTGGGTTCGAGCATGGGCCAAGCATTATTCAAATCCGAAGCTAAATCTACATCGGATAAAGTGAAGGGCAGTGACCAAGATGCGTCCATACTGCACGCAACTTCTGGCTCAGCAATTAATTCTGGCGCTTTTACATCACACCCCAAAGCAATGGCCATTGAAGCGATGCTCTTCAAGGTCAAATTTTGTCCATTTAGCTTTTCGGAAAGCGTTGAAGTGCTAATTCCCAGTAGCGAAGCAAGTTCAGTGAAATTGATTCCGACTCGATCGCATTGAAGGATCACTTGGCTAGAGAAGTCCATCGATAACTCATATGCCAACACATCAGGGGTGAGTTCGAATTCGAAATCCTCACCCAACACTGCATTCACGTCATATTGCCTTGCCATGGTTCCTCCTTTTCAGCGCCTTTTCGAGTTGGGGGCGTTTATTCTTTAATCGCTCGATTCCGGCGTTCACCACTTTTTTCCCTTGCCCTTGATGCGTCTTCGGTAATATGAAAGCGATGGCGATAGCCAACTCACCATCTATCAGAAACGAATACGCGCGAGCAGTACACCCGCGCACTGGAATCTCGTATAAATCATTTTCTTTGCCCTGCTTTAACGGTTTAATCCTGCCATTTAATCGAGCAAGCCTGACGCCGATTCTGTCTACACCTTCAATAGCAGTTGCCATTTTTTCA
>CADAKR010000172.1 GCA_902788545.1 uncultured Coriobacteriaceae bacterium | reverse complement strand
TATATAATCCGTAAGGAGCATAGAAAATCCATTTCGGGGGAGCAATTTGTAGTATGAACGATGTAAGAAAGGAAATCCAGACAGGATTGTTCGGCTGGATTGATATACCTGATGGGGAGCATGTTTTGCTCATTGGCCGTGATCAATGGGGAATGGCCCATATTCACGGCAGAACACATGAAGACGCCATTTTCGGCATTCATGACGACCGCTTCATCGGCCTTTTCGGCCCAGCCGCCATCCCAAGAGCCGCCGTTATAGCCGTTTTCTTGGAAATCAGCGCTCCAAGAGAAGGCTTTGAATTCTTCGGCGGTTAAGCCTTCGTAAGAACCGGTGATGGTGACGATGCCGAGCTTCGGGTTGCCTGCGAGCGAGGCACCGGCGACGGCGCCGGAACCGGTGATGACGTTGATGACGCCCTTGGGCAGCGACGACTTCTCGACGAGCTTGGCGAACTCGTAGGCGCCATTCGGGCAGTCAGAGGAGGCCTTAAGCACGACAGTGCAGCCGGCGACCAGAGCCGGGGCGACCTTGCGGCCGATGAGGAACAGCGGGAAGTTCCACGGCATGATCTGGCCGGCAACGCCGATCGGCATCTTGTACAGGAGGATGTTCTCGTTCGGACGGTCGGACGGGATGATCTCGCCGAGCATGTGACGGGCCTGGGCGGCCATGTACTGGATGTAGGCAGCCAGCCATCCGGCTTCGTCCATTGCCTGGGCCAGCGGCTTGCCCATTTCCTCGCTCGTGGCGCGGGCGAGCACTTCCTGGTTATCCTTGACGAGTTGCACGAGTTCCATCAGGTAGCCTGCGCGCTCGATGGCCGGGATCTTCTCCCAGGACTTCTGCGCCTCGAAAGCGGCGTCGACCGCAGCGGCGACGTCGTCTTCAGTGGCCATGGGGAACAGCGAGACGACTTCCTCAGTTGCGGGATTGACGTTCTCTTTCATCTCGCGATCGCCGTTGTCGAGGAACTCACCGTTGATGAAAAGCTGGACTTCTTTCATGCAAATCCTCCTTGACTCGTTTGCGGGCGCACCCGCTTCCAATGGCATGAAGACGCTTTAAATGCGGCCCCTTCACTTATGTTCATTGTAGCCATTATTCTCGGTTCGTACGAAGGGAATTGGGCTAATTTGGATGTTGCAGTTCAATGTTGGGTCAAACGGTTCACATTTGCGTTCCCAAGAAGGAGCCGCAGTGGTTGTCCAATCTCACCCGCTGCTCGAATATGCCTGTTCGCGCTGGAAAAATGCTATACCATACAAATATTGAGAGGTCATGACTTAGAGGGGAAATACCATGTTTCAAGCGCTGCTCGACCCAGTCATGGGGAATCTCGGCTTGTCGGCTCTCGTAGCCTGCATTCCGCTTGTCGCGTTTTTCATCATGCTGTTGGGGGTGAAGGCGAAAGCGCACATTTCCGCCGTCGTTGCGCTGGTCGTGGCTTTGCTCGTCGGCATCATAGGATTCCAGATGCCGGCCGATCTGGCATTCGTGTCGGCAACGCAGGGCGCGGCGTTCGGCGCTTTCCCCATTGTCTACATCATCTGCATGGCCGTGTGGTTCTACGAAGTCACGGTCGTTTCGGGACGCTCTGAGGACTTGCGCAAGTTCTTCGACCAGGTTGGTGGTGGCGACATCCGCATTCAGGCGATGATGATCGCGTTTTGCTTCGGTGGCCTGCTCGAGGCGCTTGCCGGATTCGGTGCGCCCATCGCCGTCACGGCCACGATGATCCTCGCGCTCGGCGTGAAGCCCAAGAAGGCCGCCCTTGCCGTGCTGCTCGCGAACACCGCGCCGGTGGCATACGGTGCAGTGGCCACGCCCATCACGACGGCGGGCAACATGGTTGCGAACGTCACCGGCGATGCCGCCGGAACCGCCGCCCACGTCGCCGCCATTGTCGGCTATCAGGCGCCGCTCTTCGCCATGTTCGTGCCGTTTTTGCTCGTCATCATCCTCGATGGCAAGCAGGGCGCAAAGGACTGCTGGCTGCCCGCGTTCGTCGTCGGCATCTCGTTCGCCATCACGCAATGGTGGTGCTCGAATCACTTCGCCTACGAGCTGACCGATGTCATCGCCTCGCTTGTCGGTATGGCCGCCATCGTGATCTTCATGCGGTTCTGGAAGCCCAAGGGCGTCGATGGCGTGCGCGAGCGCTTCGGGCTTCCGGCGCTGGCAGAATCGGGCAAATCGGACCTCAACGGCAAGCGCACGCTCATGGCGCTCGTTCCTTACATCATCGTGGTGGCTGTGTTCGGCATATGCAAGCTCGGCATTCCCGCCATCATCGCGCAGACCGACATCAAGATCGCATGGCCCATCATCTCCGGCGGAGCCGTGCTCAATGCGAACGGCGCCGATCCTGGCACCACGTTCAATTTGAACCTGCTGTCCACGCCGGGCACGATGCTGCTCGTGGCGGGCCTCATCACCGCGGCGGTGTACTCGATGAGCACCGAAGGCGGGCGCTACAACATGTCCATGGGCGCTGCCTTCAAGGCCATCGGCACGACGTTCTACAAGATGCGCTTCTCGGCTCTCACCATCGTGCTCGTGCTTTCGCTTGCATACGTCATGAACTTCAGCGGCCAGACGATCACCATCGGCGATTTCCTCTCGGGCTCGGGTCCCGCGTTCCCGTTCATCTCGCCCATGCTCGGATGGGTTGGAACGGCGGTCACCGGTTCCGACACGAGCGCAAACGCCCTGTTCTCCAGCCTACAATATTCTGCGGCATTGAGCAACGGCGCGCTTGCGGGCGTCACGCCCGACTTGTTCTTGGCCGCCAACACCATGGGCGGCGTCGTCGGCAAGATGATCAGCCCGCAGTCTTTGGCCATCGCGGCCGTTGCCACGGGCGTCATCGAGGCCGACATCATGAAGAAGGTCCTGCCCTGGTCCGTTGCGTTCCTCATCGGAACATGCGTGCTCGTGGGCTTGCAGGCAACGGTCTTGTCGTTCATATTGCCGTAACCGTTATCATGGTTCAAAGAGAGAAAGGGGTCGTATGAAGATTGCGTTTTTCCCGATGTGCATGACCGACATGATGTACCCGGAGATAGGCATTGCCGCCGTAAACGTGCTCGAGCGGCTCGGTTGCGAGCTTGAAATGCCTGAAGACCAGGTATGTTGCGGTCAAGGCCTCATCAATTCCGGCTATACGAAGGAAATGATTCCGGTTGCCAAGATGATGGTGGACGCCTATTACAAAAGCGAATACGAGACGATCGTCTCGATGTCGGGTTCGTGCATGAACGCGATAGTGAACGATTACCAGGTCCTGTTCAAGGACGACCCGGAGTACCTGGAGCGGACGAAGAAGCTCAAGGAGCGGTTCTTCGAGTTTACCGATTTCATCGTGAACGTGCTTGGCGTGACCGATGTGGGCGCCAGCTTCCACGACACCGTCACCTATCACAAGAGCTGCCATCTAACTCGCTTGCTCGGCATAAAGGAACCGCCCCTCAAGCTTCTCGAGGCAGTGGAAGGGCTCGAGTACATCGAAATGGAGCATGCTGACCGTTGCTGCGGTTTCGGCGGCACGTTCTCGTTCAAGCAGCCGGTCATCGCCGGCGAGATGGTATACGAGAAATGCCAGACCATCATTGACACGGGCGCGAATGTCGTGTGTGGCGCCGATGCGCCTTGCTTGCTCAACATCAGGGGCGCGCTCGGGCGCATGCGAGCGGACGGCAGGCTCGATCGCGACATCCGCGTCATGCACATCGCGCAGATCCTCGATTCGAAGGAGTAGCCCATGAGCATCCTCTACAACACCGAGGCGACGCTGGCAGAGCGCGTAGACGAATGCCTCGCCGACGATTTCAAGCACAACGCCATT
>CADAKR010000171.1 GCA_902788545.1 uncultured Coriobacteriaceae bacterium | reverse complement strand
GAATGGGTTTTCGGGGACAGGAGAGAAAGGGAACCAAAAGGAGTATCCCCTTTTGGTTCCCTTTCTCTCCTGTCCCCGAAAACCCATTCTTGTATCATGGAATGAAACGAAGGGAGTTGCCATGGCGTTCGTCGAGTTTCGCGATGTGTGCAAGATCTACCAGATGGGCGAAGTCGAGGTGGCGGCCGTTTCCGGCATGTCGTTCGACATCGAGCAAGGCGAGCTGGTCGTCGTGGTGGGCCCGTCGGGCGCGGGCAAGACGACGCTTTTGAACATGCTCGGCGGCATGGACAGCGCCACATCGGGCACGATCATGCTCGATGGGCGCGAGATCTCGGCGTTCGACGAGAAGGAACTCACGCTGTACCGCCGTTACGACATCGGGTTCGTGTTCCAGTTCTACAACTTGGTGCAGAACCTGACGGCCAAGGAGAACGTCGAGCTGGCTGCGCAGATATGCCCCGAACCGCTCGATGCAGCCACCGTGCTCGAACAGGTGGGGTTGGGGCACCGCCTCGACAACTTCCCGGCGCAGCTTTCGGGCGGCGAGCAGCAGCGTGTCGCCATCGCGCGTGCCTTGGCGAAAAACCCCAAGCTGCTGCTGTGCGACGAGCCCACCGGCGCACTTGACTACAACACGGGCAAGGCCATCCTTCGTCTTTTGCAAACGACCTGCTACGACACGGGAAAGACCGTCGTGCTCATCACGCACAACCAGGCGTTCACCGCCATCGCCGACCGCGTCATCCACGTGCGCGAGGGCCGCGCCGATAGGGTAGAGGTCAACGAGAACCCGGTTTCCGCCGAAACCCTGGAATGGTAGTGAGTTCCCATGAAACCTGGACACCCTGCTTCGATCTGGACGTCCAGCTCGAAGCAGGGTGTCAAGGTTTGCGTGTGTGAGGAGTAGGCGTTTGAGCGCCTTCGCGAAAGAGTTCCTGCGCACCATCACCCGCAAGCCGGGTCGGTTCTTGGCGTTGCTCGCCATCGTGGCGCTCGGCGCCGGCTTCTACGCGGGTTTGCGCATGACGTCGCCGGACATGAACCTGGCGCTTGACCGCTACCTCGACGAGACGCGCGCCTATGACATCCGCGTCGTGTCCACGTTGGGGCTCACCGACGATGACTTGCAGGCGCTGCGCGAAGTCGAGGGTGTCGCCGAGGTGCAGGGCGCATTCCAATGCGATGCGAAAGCGTCGATGAACGGCGGCGATTACACGATGCGCTTCCATTCGCTTGCCGAAAGCGAAGGCGGCCTGAACCAGCTCGTGCTGGCGGAGGGCGCATGGCCTCAGGCGAACAATGAGTGCGTCATCTGCGCCGACCGCGTCATGGACACGCCGTTTTCGGTGGGCGACACCATCGAAGTCGACAAGCACGAGGGTAGCGCGTCGAACTTCTTGGCGGAGCGCACCTACACGGTCGTCGGCCTCGTCCGCTCGCCTTGTTACGTGTCGCAGGTCAGCCTGGGCACGACCTCCATCGGATCGGGCTACGTGCAGCAATACGTCTACGTGCCCGAAGGCGATTTCAAGCGCACCGTTCCCTACACCGAGGCGTTCTGCGCGGTGGAAGGGGCGGCGGCCGAAGTCAACGACAGCGCCGCGTATTGGGATACGGTCAACCGCGCGAAGGCCAACGTCGAAGCCATCGCGGCGGAGCGCGAGCAGGCGCGCCTCGATTCGCTCGGCAGCCTCTCGTCGCTGCGCTTCCACGACGACGTCACTACGTACGAAGGCGCCCTCGACCTGCTCGAGTTCGGCCTTTCCAACCCGCGATCGGAACGCGAGGGCAAGGACGAGTGCGAGTGGCTCGTCATGGACCGCGACAAGAACACCGGCATGGTCAGCTTCACGTCGGACGGCGAGCGCGTCGACCACATAGCCAGCGTGTTCCCATTCGTGTTCTTCCTGGTCGCCGCCCTCGTGGCGCTCACCACGATGACGCGCATGGTCGACGAGGAGCGCCTGCTGATCGGCACGTACAAGGCGCTCGGGTACTCGCGCGGGCGCATCACGGGCAAGTACGTGGGCTACGCGCTGCTCGCAAGCGGCGTCGGCGCCCTCGTGGGCATCGCCGTGCTCGGGCAGCTGCTTCCCGCGGTCATCATGAACGCGTACGCCATCATGTACTGGGTGCCCGCGGCGGGATTTCCCATCGACATCCCGATCGCGCTGCTTTCGGCCGGCCTGAGCGTCGGCATCACGCTGCTCGCCACCTGGTTCTCGGTTGGCCGCACCTTGCGCGAACGTCCCGCCGCGCTGCTGCTGCCGCCCGCTCCCGCCAACGGCAAGCGCATCCTGCTCGAGCGTGTGGCACCGCTGTGGCAGCGGCTTTCGTTCTCGTGGAAGGTGACGTGCCGCAACCTGTTCCGCTACAAGAAGCGCTTCGTCATGACGATCATCGGCATCGCGGGCTGCACGGCGCTGCTGCTGACGGGGTTGGGGCTGCATGACGCCATCAACGACATCATCGACGTTCAGTACACCGACATCGTGCACCACAATGCCGTCATCACGGTGCGAAGCGATGTGGAGCCCGCCGATCAGCAGGCCATAGACGATCTGCTGGCCGACGGCGACCTCGTGCAATCCACCACGCGCGCCCATAGCGAGACCATGCTGGCAAGCGGCCCGCGCGCATCGGACAAGCGCGCCGATTTGGTGGTGCCCGAGGATCCCGACGCCTTCGCCCAGATGATGACGTTGCGGACCCGCGAGGGCCACGAGCCGCTTTCCCTGCGCGACGGTGAAGTGGTGATCAACGAGAAGCTCGCCAACGACCTGGGCCTGTCGGTGGGCGACACGCTCACGTTGGCCGAGCAGGACGCCATGGGCAACGCCACGTCTGCGTCCTACGAGTTCAAAGTGGCCGGCCTTTCCGAGATTTACATCTACAACTACGTGTTCGCCAATGCCGCCACCTTCGAGCAGACGATCGGCGAGCAGCCCTCCTACACCACGTACTACGCAAACGTGACGAACGACGCCGCCGGGCGCGACGAGATCGACCGTCGCGGTGGCGCCATCGACGCGGTGAAGACGGTCGCCTACAACGACGAGACCATCGAGACGTACCGCACGATGCTGCGCAGCGTCGACCTGATCGTGGTCGTGCTCGTGGTTTCAGCCGCTGCCCTCGCGTTCATCGTGCTGTACAACCTGACCAACATCAACATAGAAGAGCGCGTCCGCGAGATCGCGACGCTGAAGGTGCTCGGCTTCACGCGGCGCGAGACGTGCGCCTACATCTTCCGCGAGGTGGCGCTCCTCTCGATCATCGGCTGCCTCATCGGGCTGGCCATCGGCGTGCCGCTCGAGCGCTTCGTCGTGACCACCGCCGAAGTCGACCAAGTCATGTTCGGCCGCACCATCCACGCCGTCAGCTTCGCCGCGGGCTTCGTGCTGACGATGCTCTTCTCCGCCGCCTCGATGCTGCTCATGCTTCCCAAACTCGCCCGCATCGACATGGTCGAATCCCTCAAGTCGAACGAATAGCCGCCCGGCAAGTGGGTTTTCGGGGGTAGAAACGAAAGAGCCAAAAGAACCAAAAGGGGAGTATCACTTTTGGCTCAAGTGGCCCGTGCGTTCCTGTTCCAGAAAAACCCAATGCGGGTTTGTTATCGGGTTGCTTCTCATCACGCGAGAATGCGCTACAATAACCGCTTGCGTATTCAAACCCCGCGTTAAGGGAGGACATACATGAAGGTAGTCAAGAAGCCGGCGGAAGACGGGTTCTTCCTGTACGAATGCACGGCGTCGACGCAGGAAGTCAGCCAAGCGCTGAACCAGGCGTCCGAGCAATTCTGCGCCAGCATGGGCATCCAGCCCGTCCCGGGCAAGACGCCCGCGCAGGTCGTTTCCGAGCGCCTGGGCATCAAGGACCTCGATTCGGTC
>CADAKR010000170.1 GCA_902788545.1 uncultured Coriobacteriaceae bacterium | reverse complement strand
TTGAGAATGTCCAGAAGCGTTATCTCTGCCGGGTCCTTTGTGAGCCGAGCCCCTCCGACGCCCGGCTCCACGGCGACGAGTCCGGCAGCCTTGAGCTGGCCCAGGACGTTGCGGACGACGACGGGGTTCACGCCGACGCTTCCCGCGAGGAACGTTGACGTGGTCTTGTGCTCCTCCCCGAGCAGGACGATGCAGAGCAGTATGTGGGTGGCCACTGGCAGCCTGGTCGAGAACTTCATGGACCCTCTTTCCTTCTGCGAACAGCGTACCACGTCATTGTTGTAATGTCACTGTTTACAACTATGGAGAAGATATGGCCTCGTTTGTTGTAAGTGTTGACATTACAACGGCGGCATGGCATAGTACAGGCTGTAAGCGTTAAGGTTACAACCTACGAAAGGGGCACCACCATGAAGAAGATCGCAGTCGTCGCAGCAAACGGCAGGGCCGGCAAGCTCATCGTGAAGGAGGCCGTGGAGCGCGGACACGACGTGACCGTGTTCGTGCGCGAAGAGAACCAGACGGCTGCCGAGAAGGCCGTCCAGAAGGACATCATGGACATCACGGCCGAGGACCTGGCGGGCTTCGACGCCGTGGTC
This sequence comes from uncultured Coriobacteriaceae bacterium, assembly GCA_902788545.1. Classification (GTDB taxonomy): domain Bacteria; phylum Actinomycetota; class Coriobacteriia; order Coriobacteriales; family Eggerthellaceae; genus UBA9715. The sequence goes on along the minus strand of CADAKR010000170.1, from coordinate 4,291 downwards.
GACGCCTTCGGCGCCTGGGCGCCCGATACGCTCGGCGGGCACGTGGCCACGAGCCAGCACCTGTGCGACGTGCTCTCCGGCACCGATGTGCGCCCGCTCGTCGTGGGCGGCGCGGGCTCGCTCTACGTGAACCCCGAGCACACCGCGTGCGTGGCCGACGGCCCCGACTTCCCCGACGCCTTCAAGCCGCTGGCCGCCGCCCAGGGCGAAGAGCTCGAGAAACTGCGCAGCCGCAACGACGTCGCATGGACCTTCGTGTCCCCGGCAGCGGACTTCCAGGCCGACGGCGAGCGCACCGGCGCCTACATCCTGGGCGGCGAGGAGCTCACGCTCAACGAGGCTGGCGAGTCCGTCATCAGCTACGCAGACTACGCCATCGCCATGGTCGACGAGCGGCTCGGCGATCTCGCCGCTTCGGTACGCGGGGGAAAGCACCGGACACGGTTTGCAAGAGACGAACCGTGTCCGCAGCCCCGCAAAGCATCGCATTTTTGCACACATCAGATTCAATTGTTGCGTCGTTTGAATCGAGCAGTGAACTCTCTCGCATCGACGCTTGCCCTGCTGCTTAGTACGAGCGTGCTGAGAACCACGCTCGTACTGAATCGCGGCATCGGCCAAAGGCGAACAAAACTTATTCGTCGGCGACTTGCAGTCTCATCCCATTCTCGCCTCGCCTTGTCTCCCATCCAATCTGCGTGACCGCCTCCGATAGCTGCTCATCATGCGTGACCAGCAGGAACGCGCCAGGAAAACCAATCAGCATGCCCTGAAGCGCTTCGATGGAGCCCATATCGAGATGATTCGTCGGTTCATCGAGCACGAGGAGGCTGGGATTCGTAACAAGCTGCTGCGCGAGCATGAGTTTGCGGAGCTCTCCAGGACTCAAATCGTCTCCATCGAGCAGTTTATCGGGGTCGGAATTCAACCGTGCCACAATCGAGAGGACGCGACCCTTCGTCTCTTGGTCCTGACCTCGTAGTCGTCTCAGGGCCCGCCCGCGTTCTTCCGATCCGACGTTCTGGGGAACGTACGCCACTTTGACGGTATCGGGGACAGATTCAATGACGCTTCGTACCACCAGGCTCTTTCCCGTTCCGTTCGCGCCAGTCAGCACCACGTGATCCGTTGGCGAGATCCAGAGCTCTGGCACGTCTATCGAGAAATCACCAGCGGTCAGCCGCGTCGCCTCTAGGTGCACCACACAGCTCGAACGCGCGGCAATGCCAAACGCGCCGAGAGTATGGTCGTATCGCTTCGAGACGACTCTCTTTGAGAGCTCTCCCTCGACCTTTGCCAGCCGTCCACTCATATTGGACGAGAGCTTGCCAGCCACGCCGTCCTTTCCTGAGACTATGGCGCGTCCAATCCTCTCCCGTGCGTCACTGTCGTGCTTGTCCAGGTTGCGCTTGCTGCGCTTGCCCTTCTGACGCGCCGTCTCCTCGCTCCTGCGCTGGGCTTCCGCCTTCAAGCGCTTCGCTTCGCGGGCGGCCTTCTCGCGGTCCCTGATTGCAGCAGAGCGCTCGATGGCCGCTTGGTCACTCGCCTTCGAGTACCCTCCGGGTCGCATGGTCCAACGCACCCCCTCGCACATCAGGCTCTGGCTCACAAGGCTATCCAGCAGAGCCCTGTCATGCGAGATGAGAATTCCGATGCCGCCGAATGAAGCGAGGGCTTCCCTCACGATGTCGCGTGTCACGATGTCGAGGTCGTTTGTCGGCTCGTCCATGATGAGGACTTCCGGTCGCGCATAGAGCGCGCATGCAATCTGGAGCCGCTTCTGCTGACCCCCAGAGAGAGTACCATAGCGCCAGAACCAGTCGTCTTCGACGCGAAGCAAATCCCTTGCTCGTTGCGCCTCCTTGCCCCAGTCCGATGCGAGGTCGAAGAGATTGTCCGGTTCCTGGGTCGAGTCCTGCTGGCAGTACGCCGAGAACAGCTTCGGGCTCACCGTTCCGGAATCTGGCGCGATGGAGTGCGCGGCGATACGGGCAAGCGTGCTCTTTCCGCATCCGTTATCGCCGATGATGCCCGTCCATCCCGACGGGAACGTGACGCTGATGTCATCGATGGCGGCCGATACCGTACCAGGGTAGGTATAGCTGATGTGATTGAGATTCAGTTGCATGGCGAGCTCCTTCGAGGGGAGATCGCGCAGAGGGCCAAGCACGCGATGCATGAACTTGAAACAAGAAGATACTGAAGCGATGCGGCACCCTGAAGCGCGACCGGATTAGCAGAATGGTCGTATGGGGCGCCCGAAATGGGCATCGCTAGTTCTTCATCTAACCTGACCTAACTCGAAGCGGCGCTTGCCAAAGGCCCCGCTGATGAATTGTAGCCAAGCATTGTAGCGTGGCTCTGACCTGGATGCAAAGCGGATTTGCAACCAGGCGAAGAACGCCCTAATGACGCATCCCTGATGCTGTCCACACAATGACAGGTGTTACGTATTCGGCCGAAGCCTGCGCGACGAACCTTCGATGTCGCCCCCCCGTGCAAAGCGAGCGGACTCCAGCAAGCCTTTGGGACTCGTGGCGCTTCTGCTCATGCTCCACGTCCCCCATCGGCGGCAACGATACACGCTCGACGTCATCGGGCCCAACACTTGGCAGTTAAGAAGGCTGCAGATCATACGCCGACAGGCTCGCCGTACTCGCGCACCATAGCATCGCGGTTGACGACCCACTGTTTCCCGTACTTGCGGGCGTCCACCCCCGGCACTATCTTTCCGTACGCGATGGCCTTGCGCAGCGTGGATTCGCTCAAGCCCCAGAGCTCGCTGGCGTCAGAGAACGACATGAGCCCGTCGAAGGGTGTCGCCACTTCCACCCCGTTATCCCACAGCTCGTCGCAGGAGAGGTCAAGCTCGTCGTTCCAGATGATGCCGTAGCCGCCTTGGTCCACCTCGACGCAGTCGAACAGCGTCTCGTCCTCCAGCGCCTTGAAGGCGGGGAAGCGCCGCTCGAGCGGAGCCACGTCGTAGATCTTCGTGATGCCGTTGGAGAACTGCACGCTCAGCTTCAGACCGGGCAGGGCGGAGACGTCCTTTACCTTGTGGAAGTTCATCGCATGCCTCCTTAGTCGAGCGGGTCGAGCTTCTTGAACTCCTGGGTCTCCCACATCTCAAGGAGCTCGGAGCGGTGCATTCCTATCCACTCGCGCACCATGTCAGCAGCGCGTGTGGGCAGGTTTCCGTCGATTAACTCGCCTGTCCTGATATCAATGGCTGCGGTGTCCTCTCCGTAAATCGCGTGCACGTGCGGCGGGTTGTGCTCCGATCCCAGGAAGTACATCCGGATAACTATCCCGTAGAACCTTGCAAGCGTCGGTATCTAAGCTCCTTTCGTTTCTGACATTATATCACGATACCGTGATACTATCGAGAGGCTGCAGCATATAGAGAAAACTCCCCGCCTCGTGAGCGGAGAGCCGTTTTCCAAAAAAATGAGACCGGATGCTACTAGTTTCCGCTAGATGCTAATAGGATGCACCCGCTGAACTTACTCACACTCTTTCACGCTCGTTTACTGTTGTGTCATTCCAGTTGACTCCAGTTGGCTCGTCAATTTTGACCGTCATACCGCCGAATCCCGCCGCGTGACTTCGTGTAGGTGTTTGGGACAAATCCGCGAACTATTTCGAAACCGCGAGCCCGCAGTTTCGTTTTTGTCCCGGGGACAAAAACGGGATGGTTTTGAGGCTCAAAACCGCACGAAATGGATGCCAAAACGGCCGACCTTCCTCTTTGACGTCTCTTTAGCCAAGTGAATCGTAGCCAGCGGCTTTATCGTCCTGTATTCCCGCAGGTCAGATGCGATGCGCCAGAGCGATGACTTAAAGAATCGTCGCAGGCGGCTTTGCGCGCGACTTTAATCACGCTTCGATACCGTTCGATAAGGCTGCTCGCTTCATGGACAGAGGAGACCTTCAGCGGGTCGGAGCTCGATAATCAACGATTCCCCAGGTGAGGCAATCCCACTTTCCTTTCTCCCTGTCGAGCTCAGGATACTCGCTCAAAAACCTTGCGACGCCTTTCTCCATGCGCGCGAGCAGGGCGGTTAAGTTGAGAGTGATCTTTATGCGGCAGTCGTTCTCAACCCCATCCGGCTCTGGTGAGCTGGTGGATCCATATCCGATGACCAGCTGGCTGTCGTTGTCGAAGACCTGTATGCCGATCGAATGAAACGGCGAATATTTTGCTCCCGCGCCGTCAACGACCGAAGATCCGGTATGGAGCACAGCGTTTCGCAGCTGGCAGAAATCGGATGCGGTGAAGTTGTCTTCCCGC
>CADAKR010000169.1 GCA_902788545.1 uncultured Coriobacteriaceae bacterium | reverse complement strand
CGCGATGTCTCCGAAGCCGATATTACTTGAAGAGTCCTTGATGTTCATCGTCATCTGGTTGCCATTTGAAGTTTGTTGCATGCTCGCCATGGCCTGGTTGATGGCCGCCGTAGCGAAGTCGCGGCCCCTGCTCGTCGAGGCGTTGACGTTGATGATGTAGCTCTGCGGCTGCGATTTCGTCGTGGCGCAAGGCACCGCGCTCGGCATCTCGTACATGGCGTTCTCGGACTGGATGCCCTGCGCCTGCCCCTGCGCGGGTGTCGGGGACGTCGGAGCGCCCGCGACCGTACCCGCCATCATCATCGCGCCTGCGAAGCCTAGCATCATCTTCGCGCCGCCGCTGTGCAGCGCCGCGCCCACCGTGCGGAACGTTCCGCGCACGACGTCGTCGATGTCTCCTGCAAGGCCATTGACGGCGTCCCGCGTGAACCGCCCGTCCCTGCCGAAGTTGCGCTCCGGCACATCGCCCATCTCTCTCGACTCCACGAGGAGAGGCATATCTTCGCGGAGCCCCTGGTCTTCCGCGCCATGCTCTTGCATGAGGCGGTTCAGGATCGTGTCCGAAGTCGAGCGGAGGTCGTTTTCGTTGTGCGATGCGTAGCTCTCGATCATCGTGTCGGCTTTCGCCGTGTCGTTCAGGTCGAGGTAGTAGCCGAGCCTCTGCTGGTTGTACACGGCCCTGCTGATGACCTTACCTTGCGGGAGGATGCGCTCGAACATCTGCATGATGCGGTCGGTCGAGATTTCACCGCTCTCATCGTAGAAGCCTTGAAGCCCTGTAATCTCCGGGAGCTTTTCTCTCTTCAGCTCCTTGATTCCTTCGGCCTTCATCTTCTCAATGAAGTCGCGCATCGGCTCGAGGTTCTGGCGCTGGTTGCTCGGGCCGTACCCTACGCCGAAGAGGCCCTCGATGGCCTCGCCGAGCTCGCTCGCGTCGAACTGGTTCGTCGCGGAAGCGTTCTTCGGCGCCTGGCCTGCCTCGTTGATATGCGTGATGAGCTTCGCGAGGATGAGCTCGTCACCGGACTGGAAGTTCGTCGCGCCCGCATCCTTCAGGTCGTTGACGAGCGTACGGAGGCGGTGCGTGTGCATGTTCACGAGGCCGGTGTTGCCGCGGGCCATCGTCTTCGCAATCTCGTCCGAGGTGGCCGTCGCAGAGATCGTCACGCCGAGCGCGCGCCTGTCGGCTTCCTCGGAGAGATTCTGCGCGGCATATTCGCTGATGAGGTGCGCGGTCTCCCCGTCGACGTTCTTGAACTCAACAGCATTGTGAATGAAGTCCGACTGGAACTTCTCCGAGGTCACGTCCACGCCCCTGTCGGCCGCGAACTGGCGGAACGAATCCGACTGGAGAATCTCGTTCGTGCGGCCTTGGAACTTGACGATTTCATCCGGTGCGTACTTCGACGCACGATATATCTTGTTCCCAACCCTCAGGTTCTCGAAGTCGTTGTGCTGCCAGAACGCATCCGCAAGGCTGTTCCCCTCGTCCAGCGGGTGGACGTCGCCGAGCGTGCCGTTCGCTACATAATCCGCCGCCTTCTCGATCTGCCGGAAGCCTTCACCGCCGTCAGCGATGTCGATTCTCGTCATCCCGCCCTTGAGCATATTCAGAAGCATGATCTGCTGTTGGTTCAGGCGGACGTTCTCCAGCTGCAACTCGCCGGAATTGAGGCTTCCTACTGACGCCTCCGTGCGAGCCAGCGCGGCGAAGATCGTGTCGCCGTCCTTATCCGCCTTCTGGCCTTGCGCCATCGACTCCGTGATGAGAGCTTCGTTCGACGAGAGGTTCTTGTCGTAAAAGATGTGGACGCCCTGCACCGAATCGTAGTATTCCATCGGCTGACGGAGCTCAACGCCGATGCCTCCCCTTTCGGAAGCCCTGTCGAGGAGCATGTTCAGGATGCCCTTCTTATCTTCTCCGGTTGCCTCACGGCCAAGGACTACGTTGAGCGCCTTCCCGAACTCGTCGTCATACACCATGTTGTGGAAGAAGTCCCTTCCGACGAACATGGCGTTGACGTGCGTCCCATTTCTTTCGAGCTCGGAAATCGACACGTCGCCGATCTTGGCACGCTCGAGAATATCGTCAATCTGATGGGTTTCGCCGTTCATGAAATCGCTGGCGAACGCGCCGCCGTCTTTCGTACGGATGATGTTCGCCTTGAACATCATAGAGCCCTTCATGTAGCCCTCGCCCGTTTCCGCGAGAGCGCCTTCCTTCGCGGTCACGCCCTTGCTCTGCGTATGGATGAGCGTGTTGTAGGCGTTGTCGATATTCTTCTGGGCTTCGTCCTTGTACGGAGATTCGTTGTACGCCGGGTCGTACAGATGCTGGAGGTCGCTGAGGGCCTTCCTTGTGCTCGTCCTGCTCACGATGCCGGTGCCGTCCTGGTTGTCCATGACCGGCGCCCGCTCGAACCCGACTGCGACGTAGCGGTCGTCGACCTTTATGATGCCGGCGCGCTGCAGCAGGTTGTTCGCGTCGTTCTGCCCGAACTGCTGTTCGAGGCTGACGTTCGTGATGTCGATGACTTCATCGCCGAGGAGGCCATAGCCCTTGTAGCGTTCCAGAATCTCCTGCTGCTTCTCCTTGTCGGTTCCGGCATCCAGCATCTCCTGGTTGAACTTCTGCGCGAGGTGGCCGCTCGCGTTCGCGTACTGCTTCTCGACGTAGTCGAGGCCGACGCGCTTGTAGCCTTTTTCGTAGAGCTCGTCAAGGACGGCTTCCGCGTCCTGACGCTTGATGCCTTTGTCGGAAAGCTGGCGGAACAGGCGGTCGTTGTTCGCCCCATCTTCCATGAATTGGATGGAGCTCTCCGTGCCCGCGACGACTTCCTCGTGCATGTTGCGGATGATGCCTGCATTGACGCTCTCGCCCTCAATCTTGGCTACGCCGGAGGCATCCCTCTCGACGTTGAGCATGAGCTCGCCCTTGTCGTTCAGCACAGCAGACGCTTCGCCCTTGTACATCTGGTTGAAGCGGTCAACAGCGAACGAGCTGTCCCTGCCGAGGATTTCGCGCTCGTACCGATCACGGGCCTTTACGCTCTCGAACACCTTCAGAAGCCCTTCCTCGTGAGCCGTCTCCTGCTGGAGCGCCGCCGTCATGCGGCGGGACACCTTGATGCCGCGCTCGTCGCCTTCGTTGATGCGACCCTCGTCTGCGTCATCTGCGGCGAACATCTGCGTGAAGTCGACTTTCGAGACCAGCTTCCCGTTCTCGTCATAGCGGTATGGACTGTTAACCGTCCGGTATTCGTCTCCGACCTTGATGTCTACGGATGCGATAGGCGCATCGTACCCGCCCTTTTTCCGCTTCTTACCGTTGTCTATATCAGGGTTCCAGCGGAGGATGTTGCCGTCAGCGTCACGAAGGACGACAGACCCCTCCTGCTGCTCGCCGTAACGGGCTGCAAAGAGAAGAACCAGACACCACAATCCCTCAAAGGCAACGAGGCACGTCCGACATGGACCGCACCCGACGAGTATGACTACAGCAGTTCAATGACCGCCGTTATCCGCGTCGATCTGGCAGCACAGTACCCCACACAAGCCGCAGACTTCACTATCAGCGAAGACGACCTGCTGGCTGCCTTCGCCGGCAACCAGTGTCTGGGCGTAACCGAACCCCAGGACGGACTGTTCTACCTCTTCATTGCCGGACCGGACACCGAGGAACAGACAACGGGCATAACCCTGCGGTACTGGTCGGCACATTACACCAACCTGTTCGTGGCTGAGAACGCCTTCCCCTTCGTCAACGACGATCAGAAAGGTACGATAGCCGAGCCGTTTGTGCCGGTGCTGAAGTTAGACCGCTGACGCTGACAGAAGACAGACCGCTGCGCTGACAGAAGACAGACCGCTATGAGCACCCCACTGCATGTTATTTGTGGGGATCCCGCTGGCGCTGACAGAAGACAGACCGCTGGCG
>CADAKR010000168.1 GCA_902788545.1 uncultured Coriobacteriaceae bacterium | reverse complement strand
GCCGAGCGGGGCGAGTGCCGCCGTGCCGTTCACGAGCATCTTCAGGATTTCCTCGGAGTCGGTGATCTCGCTGCCGTCTTGGGCGACGACCATGCCGGCGGGCGTGGGCTTGCCGGAGCGAGCGTAGTACTCGATCTTGCCGCGCTGGACGATGGAGGTCGCGCAGTCGATGCAGAACGGGAATTCCTCGTCGGTTGGCAACGCGAACGTCAGCGGATTCGTGCCCATCATGTTCTCGACGCCGAACGTGGGCGAAATCGACGGGCGCGCGTTGGTGCCCGTGATACCCACCATGCCGGCCTTGCTGGCCATGGTCGTCCAGTAACCGGCGATGCCGTAATGGGTGGAGTTGCGGATGGCGCCACCTGCCATGCCGTACGTGCGCGCCTTCTCGATGAGCTTCTCCATCACGCGGTAGCTTGCCACCATGCCCATGCCGTCATGCGCGTCGGCGACCACGGTCGTCGGCGTCTCCTTCACGATTTCCAAGTTGGTCACGGGCAGCAGCGTGCCGCGCTCGATGCGGTCGATGTAGATCGGCTTGAAGCGATTGCAGCCGTGGCTCTCGATGCCGCGACGGTCGGATTCGGCCAGCACGTCGGCGCAGATTTCGGCATCTTCACGCGGGACGCCGTAGGCGACAAACACATCGGTCATGAACGAGATGACGGTGTCCCAGGGGACGTAGGGACGGGTTTCCATGATGGCTCCAATCTAATCGGCCGTTTGATTGCAAGCACATTATAGGATGTTTGCGAGTGGGGTTGTTAGCTTTCGGGAAACTGCACTGCCGCGTATACCGCATCGCGGGGAAGCCGGCTCGGGGTGTGCGATTCGAGGCCGCGAAACAAATCCGGCAGCGGCACGTCTAGCCCGTTGGCGATCTTGACGAGGATGTCGACCGACGCGTTCATCTTGCCCTGCTCGATTTGGTTCAGGTACGAACGGTTGATCCTGACCATTTCCGCGAACTTCATTTGGCTGTGGCCCCTTTGGCCGCGCAGCGTGCGGATGTTGGCTCCGATGATGTGTCTGACCAGGTTGTTAGCAGCGTCGTGTTTCATGCGGCAGATACTATGCAACGCTGGATAGAACGATGTTTGATATAACCAACATGTGCGTTGAAAATAACAAACATACGCAAGGATCCTGCGGGTCGCTTGTAGGGGCGGCTCCATGGCGCCCTGCAACTCTGGGGAGCATCCTGGCTGGGTCAGCACCTGGCTCCGTGTCGCATCCAGCGCTCAAAGGCGTCTGATAGAATGGCGGCATGGATCAACGGCTCATAGAACAACTTCGGGGTATCGTCGGCGTCGATAACGTGGCGTGTGACGAGCCCATGAGCAGGCACACGACGTTTCGCGTGGGGGGACCTGCCGATTGCTTCGTGACGCCCGGCGGCGTTGACGAGCTGGGGGCGGTGCTCGGCGCGTGTCGCGAGGCGGGCGAGCGCGCCTTCATCCTCGGTTGTGGCAGCAACGTGCTTGTTGCAGACGAGGGGTTGCGCGGCGTGGTCGTGCGCATAGGGCCGAAGATGGCCGACGTCTCCATCGCCGACGATGGCGCGGTTGTCGCGCAGGCTGGCGCCATGAACTCGAAGGTGGCGCGTGCGGCGCAAGCATCCGGTTTCGCCGGTTACGAGTTCGCGGCCGGTATTCCGGGCACCATCGGCGGGGCGGCCATCATGAACGCAGGCGCCTACGGCGGTGAGCTGCGCGATGTGGCGACAGGCGTCACGTGCCTCGATGGCGCCGGGCGCATCGTCGAGATCGCGGCTGCCGACGCCGATTGGGGCTATCGTCGTTCGATGATGGGCGATGCGGGCTACATCGTGCTGCAGGTCATGTTGCAATTGCATCCAGACGAGCCCTCCGCCATTCAAGACCGCATGGACGACCTCTCGCGAAAGCGCAACGAGAAGCAGCCGCTCGACATGCCTTCTGCCGGCTCCACGTTCAAGCGGCCGGAAGGGCATTTCGCAGGCAAGCTCATTCAAGATGCCGGCATGCGGGGATACACGGTCGGCGGCGCCCAGGTCTCGACCAAGCACGCCGGCTTCGTCGTAAACCTGGGCGATGCGACGGCTGCCGATGTCTTGCAGGTCATCCGTGACGTGCAAGCTGCCGTGTTCGCCGATTCGGGCATTCAGCTCGAACCCGAAGTCCGCCTCTGGGGCTTCGAGTAACGGATTCCATCTGGGTCAATAGAGACAGTCTCTTTGCAGGGGCCGTCTGGGGACACCCCCTTCCGACCAAAGGCCCGCTTGCGCCAGAAGGAGCCAATCGGGAACACCCCTCTCCGGCCCAAACAGCCAGAGGAGCCAATTGGGGATACTCCCCAATTGGCTCAAGTGCCCTATTCTCGTTACATCTTCGGTTTTCCGCGCTCGATGGTTATGGGCGTGTCGCGCTCCAGCTTTCGCACGGCCAAGGCTGCTCCGGCTAGGCCGATGGCAGCGGCGGGTATGAGCACCATGAACACGTTCAGCATGACGGCATCTCCTGTCTTCGCGATTTTCGACGGCTTTGAAGGGGCGGGTTTTTCGTCTTGGGGCTTGTCTTTTCTCGGTTGTTCGGGGACCTCCACTGCGGGCGTTTCCGGTTCGGGCTTTTCGGGGGTCGGTGGCGTTTCCGGCGTCGGCTCCTCGGGGGTCGGCGGCGCAAACGCGATCGTTTGCCCCTCGTCGGCGATGTCGGCGTGGACGGCGTAAACGCGATCTTTGCGTTCAAGCTCCTCGAACGCCACGGCTGTCTTCCCGGCGAGGGAGGGAGCCTCGAAGGTAAACGTCACCTCGACGGACCCATCGGAATCTTCGGCTATGAAGCGCTGCCGTGCGCAGATCTCGCGCCCTTGCTCGTCGAGGGCGACGCCACCGTCGCTTCCGTCGTCGTTGCGCAGGTGAAGGGTGCCGGCAAGCGTGTAAGCGTCTCCCGGGGTCAGCCCCCGGTAGGAAACGGTGTCGACGAGAGTCACGATGCCTTCGGCCGAAACCTCGCCATCGCCGTCGGCGCTGTCGGCGATCGACGTCGCAATCGAGGGAACGCGCACGGTCTGCCCCTCGTTCGTCAGGTCCTCATGCGACGCCTGCACCGTGCCTTCCGCATCGATGACCTGCTCGAAGGCAACGAGGCGCGCCCCCTCGAGGCTCGACGTGTCGACGACGAAATCGACTTCGACCACGCCGCTGGATGCTGTGGGCTGGAACGTGGTCGCTCCTTCGGCCACGATGCCGCCATCGGTTCCGTCGTCGTTGACGAGGTGAAGCGTCCCGGCCATCGTGTACTGCTCCCGGATGTCGAGGTTCGCGTATCCCACGGTATCGGTGACGAGTGCCGGCTCCCCAGCAGGCGCCAGCTTCACGCCGTTGCCATCGGAAAGGGAGGTTGCCACGATCGGCCCCGCGTTGTCGTCGACCGTGCCCAAGTCGAGCTCCACTCCGTCGCGCGTGACGCAGACGTCGAACGTTGCCAATTCGAATCCCTCGTTGCCGGGCGCGCGCAATTCGGTGATGCGGTATGTGTCGAAGGGAAGCGCCCCGAGTCCGTCGTCGACATTGCAAGGCGCATCGGTGCGTCCGTCGAACCACACGCCCGCCGACGGGTCGAGTGCGGCCTCGTCGATCACAGCGCCGGCCTCGCCGTTGGAAAGCGCCGCATCGTTGGCGTTCGTGCGAGTGCTGTGCGCATTCCAGTTAGCGGCGGTCGAGACCATGCCGTTCTCGTCGGTGACGATGACATGGGCTTCGCCGGTTGTGAGCGATGTCACGAGGAACGGCACGCCCGACAGGCGCGTGGCGGAAAACCCGTCTATCTTCGAGAAGGCGAAATCACCGCGCACGACCTGGTTTGCAGCTGCGTTTCCCGGATCGGTCAAGTCGACGATCTGCCCGTCTGACTCGATGGCGAACGAGCGGCTCCAGTTCCGAGACTCGTCATCGTAGAGG
>CADAKR010000167.1 GCA_902788545.1 uncultured Coriobacteriaceae bacterium | reverse complement strand
GTAGCGAAGGCGGCATCGGCCATCGTGCAAGCAGCGGCGAGCTCTTCGGGCGTGAGCGGAGTGTTTTGGTCGTCGCGAGCGGGAGCGCGATTCAGGCGCAGGACGGTACTCTCCACATGCGGTGGCGGGAAGAAGTTGCCCGGCGCCACCTGAAAGCGGCCAGCCGGCTGGGCGTACAGGCCCAACTTCACCGTGTAGGCGCCGTACGTCTTGGTGCCCGGGCGCGCAGTCATGCGGTCAGCGACTTCTTTTTGCACCATGACCGTGAGGCTTTCGAGGAAATCGAACCGCTGCAAGTAGTCGAGCACGACCGTGGCCGCCACCGCATACGGCAAGTTGGAAACCAGCTTGTTGGGATCGGACGTTTTGCTTCGAGCCGGACGTTTGGCTTCGAGCCGGACGTCCGGCTCGAAGCCAAACGTCCGGTCGAGGGCATCGGCCTGGATGAGGGTGAAGTTGGCTTGCCAGGGAGCCAGGGTGTCGGCGAGGACGCTGGGAAGATCGGGGTCCTTTTCGATGGCGGTGACATGGGCGGCGTGCTGCAGGAGGGCGGCGGTCAGGGTGCCGATGCCGGGGCCGACCTCGAGGACGTGGTCGGTGGGTTGCACGTCGGCGAGCTCGATGATCTTGCGGATGACGTCGTCGTTCACCAGGAAGTTCTGGCCGAGCGCGTATTTCGTGTACAGGCCGTGGCGCTCGAGGACCTCGCGCGTGGCCGATGGCGTGCTGTACGGAGAGAGGCGGTCGCTAGCCACGGCGCTTTCCCTTTGACTGGCCGGCGGAGAGGTCGAGCTTGGGGCGCTTCTTCTTTGTCGGGGCATTGCCCTTGCTGGCGGGCGGGTTGGAGTCGCGCTCGCGGGATGGGGCGCCCTTGGCGTTGTCGTCGAGTTTCGCGATTTCGCGTATGTCGGCCTCGGCGGTGATCTTGCCTTCCGGCGTCACCTTCCCCACCCAATCATAGATGGTCAGCAGGCGGAAGCCGGCGCACGCGAGGGACGACTTCACCTCGCCCGGCGCACGCGAGGGACGACTTCACCTCGCTGATGAGCGGCTCGTAACCGTGGGGGTCGCCACCTTCGCCCAGCACATGCAGCGTAAGCGGGCGCTTCGGGCGCGGAACCCACGTAAGCTCGGTTTCTGCGCGGGAATCGGGCCCGCCCGCCTTCCCCTTCTCCCCTTCCCCCTTGTCGAGGGGAACGAGATTGTCCCAGAAATAAGGCTGCATGCGGTCGAGCAGGCATTTGAGCGGGGCGGGCGCGCCCGAGAAGTAGATGGGCGACACGATGGTGAGCTCGTCGGCGTCGTCGAGGAGGTCGTAGAGCGTTTGCATGTCGTCGTCGAAGACGCAGCGGGGACGCAGCTCGGTGCGCTCGGCGCCGTCGTCTGTTTGGAAGGTGACTTCGGTCGGTTTGCGGCAGGCGTTGCAGCCGATGCACGGGCCGACCTCGATTTCCGAGATGGGCACGAGGAACAGCTCGTCTTCGGGGCGTTCGTCGATGTTGGCCTCGAACAGCATTTCCGCGATGTGCGCGCTGCGGCCGTTCGCGCGCGGCGAGCCGGTTATGATGACGCGTTTCATGAGGCGTGTTCCCCTTCCCTTTCGGCTAGGGGAATTGTACAGGAACGCATCGAAAGATGGCCAAACGCTTTGCCCGCAGCCAAACGTTTGGCTGCGGGCAAAGCGTTTGGTTGAGCAATAGCTTCTACGAGAGGTCGGCCAGCGTGAGGAGCTTGAAGCCGGCAGCCTCGAGGGCGGCGGTGGCTTCGGCGACTTCAGCCTCGCCGCGGATCTTCAGGACGTCGACGGCGGTGTCGCCGTTCACGGAGAAGCAGTAGCCGTACTCGATGTTCAGGTCGAGGTCGTCGAGCACGCCCAGCAAATCGGACAAGCCGCCCGGACGGTTGGGCACCTGGATGGCCGAGACCTTCGTCACGACCGCGCGGAAGTTGGCTTCGGTGAGCGCTTCCTTGGCTTTTTCGGGCGCGTCGCAGATGATGCGCACGACGCCGTAATCGGTCGTGTCAGCGATGGTGAGCGCGGACATGTTCACGTTGGCGTCGGAAAGCGTGCGGCACAGCGCGGCCAGGCGGCCTTCGGCGTTCTCCAAAAAGACGGTAATCTGGTCGATCATGGCTCTCTCCATTCAAAAGCGGGCGTTTCGTCTGCCCGAAACCCGGTTATTCGTTTCCTTTTCGCAGGTCGATGACGCGCTTGGCCTTGCCTTCGGAGCGCGGAATCGACTTCGGCTCGACGATCTTCACCTTCAGGCCGACCGAAAGCGCGGTCTTCATCTTCGCTTCGACCGATCTTTGCAGGCGCTCGATGGCGGCGATCTCGTCGAAGTCGAAGCCCTGTTCGAGCTCAACCTTCAGCGTGACGCGGTCGAGATGCGAGACGGTCGTGAGCTCCACTTGGTACCAGCTGGCCAGCTCGGGCACCGTCTTCATGACGTCCTCGATCTGCGACGGGAAGACGTTGACGCCGCGGATGATGAGCATGTCGTCGGTGCGGCCGTGCAGGCGGTCGATGCGACGATGCGTGCGACCGCAAGCGCACTGACCGGGGATGATGCGCGTGATGTCGCGCGTGCGGTAGCGCACGACCGGCGACGCCTCGCGGTCGATGGTGGTGATGACGAGCTCGCCCCATTCGCCGTCGGGCAGGCGCTTGCCGGTTTCGGGGTCGATGATCTCGGCGAAGAAGTGGTCCTCGGCCAGGTGCAAGCCGTTTTGCTCCCAGCACTCGACGGCCACGCCCGGGCCCATCGTCTCGGTGAGGCCGTAGACGTCGAGCACCTTGTAGTCGAGCTTCTTCTCGAGGTCGGCGCGGAAGTTGTCACTGAACGCCTCGGCGCCGTGGATGCCCGCGCGCAGATGGAAGTCCTTGGCGGGGTCGAGGCCCATGGCGATGGCGGTGTCGGCGATGTGCATGGCGTAGCTGGGCGTGCAGCACAGGATGGTGGAGCCCATCTCGCGCAGGACGCGGATTTGGCGCTCGGTGTTGCCGGCAGACATCGGGATCGTGGTGCAGCCGGCAGCGACGCCGCCGTAATGCGCGCCCAAACCGCCGGTGAACAGGCCGTAGCCGTAGCAAACGTGCATGACGTCGTTTTCGCCGCCGTTCGCGTAGAAGACGCCGCGGGCGAAGCAATCGCCCCAGATCTCCAGGTCGCGGTCGGTATAGGCGCCGACCGTGGCGACGCCCGTGGTGCCCGACGACATGTGGATCTCGCGCACGTCCTTCAGCGGGACGGCGAGCATGCCGTACGGGTAGTTATCGCGCAGGTCCTGCTTGGTGGTGAAGGGTGCGCGCGCGAGGTCGTCGAGCGTTTGGACACTACGCGGGTCGAAGCCGGCCGCGTCGAAGCTGTCCCTGTAGAACGGGATATTCTCGTAACATTTCGCGACGGTTTGCTTGACGCCCTCGAGCTGGATCGATTCCAGCTGGTCATGGGGCAATGTCAGGATGTCCTTGCTGCTTGTCATGGCGCTGCCTTCCTTGGGTGCAAAAGTACGTGACGCGTATCATAGCGCAACTGCGTCGCTTTAGTGTGAAAGAGTGTTAATTACTGGTTAATTTAGTCGGAATATACGTTTTGCCCGCAGCCAAACGTTTTGCCCGCAGCCAAACGTTTGGCTACTGGTTGGAGTAGGGCTTGGCGCGGTCGGCCAGCATTTGCTGGGCGGCTCGCCAACCGGGGAGGATGCGCTCGAAGTGCTCCTGGACCAGGTTCTCGGGGATGACGGCCTTCTTTTCCAGTTCGCGCCAGATGGAATAGACCAGGCAGTCGGGCGGATACGGGATGAGGTCGGTCGACAACCACAACGCGCCGGCTTCGTCGCTGGTCCAGCGGTCGCGCATGGCGCGCATGCGCACGGTCGGCGGCTTCGCGCCCGGCGCGAGGATTCCCATGAAATCGCTGACCAGGCCCGTGGCGTTGCGCAGGATGACGCCTTCCGCATAGCTGTTGAACGCCAGCTTCGCCTCGTCGTAGTTGCGCGGGTGCACGACGTAGAGCGTGATCAGGCTGATGGCAGCGTCGATCGAGAACTTCGCCGTGGCGCGCCCGCGGGCGGCCTTCTTCATGTTCGCGTTGCCGAGCGGATACACGCGCAGCTGGAACGGGCGGCCCATGACGTAAGCGACGTCACCGGTCATGTAGCGGCATTTCTCCGAATCGGTTTTCTGATTTCTGTTCGTCCTGAGAGCGGACTGGATAGAAATAAGATTACCAGGTATGTAGAAGACCATACCGTGCAGACGCGGCTGTTGTTTTCCGGCAACCTGATCAAGCATCCGTGCTTTAATCAAATTAGGGGAACAGACAAATATAGGGTTGCGGGGGATTTGACAACCACCGATTTCATCATGAACAACACCTTCTGGGTGGGTGTATATCCTGGTATGACCGATGAAATGATTGATTACATGGCGAAAGTTATCACCGAAGCTGTAATGCTTTGACAGAAAGGGACAGGAGTAACATGAAGCAGCGAGTCGTTGACTATATAGCTGATTTTCTGGTGAGTCATGGGATCAGCAATGTATTTACCGTGGTAGGTGGCGGCTCAATGCATCTGAATGATTCATTTGGACATCATCAGGGTCTTACTTGCATATACAATCACCATGAGCAGGCATCTGCAATGGCGGCCGAAGCGTATTACAGAGTGGACCGGAATATGGCTGCAGTATGTGTCACGAGCGGTCCCGGTACGATCAATGCACTGAATGGAGTGACCGGAGCCTATCAGGATTCGATACCGATGATCGTCTTTTCGGGACAGGTAAAGACTGAGCTCACTGTGAGAAACAGCGGACTTCACTTACGGACTCTTGGAGGGCAGGAATTCGATATCGTATCAGCACTTTCAGAAATGTCAAGAACAAGCGATGTGCAGGGCATTCTTGACATTTCAGATAATTCCGGTTGAGGTCAACTAAGAGCAGTTAAGGTGGCGTCCGC
>CADAKR010000166.1:4004-4707 GCA_902788545.1 uncultured Coriobacteriaceae bacterium | reverse complement strand
GCAGCCGCCACGCTGACGGCCGCAAACCTCGGCAGACCCGATCGCGGCTCAAGCGGTATGATGGCTGGCGGCATCGGATTCTGGCCAGGGAGGCCCCTCATGGATGTTGAAGCGCTCGCGCGTGGAATCGGATTCGACCTCGTTGCCGCAATACGCGCAGACGACGTGGTGACGAGCAGGGAGCTCGCGGCGTCGTGCAATCCCCGAGCGTGCCGCAAGTACGGGTCGTGCTGGACCTGCCCTCCCGGCGTGGGAACATTCGAGGAGATCCTGGGCGACATCGCATCTCGCGAAGCAGGCGTGCTCGTGCAGACCGTGCGCGACGGAGTCGATCACTACGAAGATTGGGAGCTCATCGAGGAAGCCCACGCGCTTCATAACGCCAGGCTTGACCAGCTTGCGGATGCGATGCGCGCCGAATTCGACGACGTGATCGAATTCTCGACGGGCGGCTGCGACCTATGCAGCCCTTGTTCTTATCCCGATACCCCCTGCCTTAAGCCCGAACGACGGCGCGAGTCCCTCTCGGCGCATGGCGTGGCGGTCGCCGCAACATGCGAGCAGGCCAGCCTCGACTACGCATTCGAAAACGGCCGCGTGCGCTTTGTCGGGATGATCCTTTACTCCACCACCAAATAGGCTCCGTGGGTTTTCGGGGACAGGAGAGAAAAACCCAGAATGCATTCTGGGTTTTTCTCTCCTG
>CADAKR010000166.1:0-3999 GCA_902788545.1 uncultured Coriobacteriaceae bacterium | reverse complement strand
GGTTTTTCTCTCCTGTCCCCGAAAACCCACGGGCGTTTGCGCTGGCCCTACTCTGCCCGCTTTGCGGCCAGGCAAGCGGCTATGCCGCCGAGAATGAAGCGGTCGATGACGGCGCGAATCTGCTCCCACTCTTCTGCAGGCGCCGCAGTCGAGCGAGCAGCTGTAAAGCAGCCCGACATTTGAAACGAACATACGGCCTTGGCTTGCGCTTCGGTATAGCCCGCACCTGTGAGCAGGCCGTATAGATCATGCTCGCCATAGGCCCCATCCTGCGCGACGAGCGAATCGAGAAAGCGGTTGTCGCGCACGGCTGGCGCGTAATCGCCCGTATCGCGCACGAGCGCGCAAAACGGCTTGCCGGAGGGCCGAAAGCGATCTGAGCACGCGACTTGGCTCATGAGCGGCGACATCTCGCCCATGGCATCGGCAACGAGCGCATCGTATGCATCGCCCGGATTCCCGAAATGCTCGTAAAACGTCGACCTGCTGATATGCGCCTCGCGGCATAGCTCCGATACCGACACCTCCGAAAGGGGCTTGCGCGCAAGCAATTTCAATAACGCTTGCTTGACGGCATCCTCTGTCCGTGTCGTGTATTTACCCAATCGCTTGCCCATGTTCTTCGCCCATCTCGAATTCCCAACATTTTCGTACAGATTGTACGATATTCAGCAGCGCTTTGAAACACCGTCTCCGCCCTTTGCTACGATGACGCCAACGAAGAGAGGAGAGCCATGCGAATCGAACAGCTATCGCTTCTCGAACTGATGGGAGCGCCCGACGTGCGCTTCTCGATTCCAAAGTTCCAACGGGCTTACTCGTGGGATGCTCCGCAATGTGACGAGTTGTGGCGCGACCTCATGAGGGCGGCCCGCGCGCACCGCTCGCATTTCATGGGCACGCTTATTTACCTGGAAGAAGAGCGTGACGGCATGCGCGAGCTTTCCGTCGTCGACGGCCAGCAGCGCCTGACGACCATCACGCTCATCTTGGCAGCACTCGCCCGTTATCTGCGGGAATCCGGCACTCAACTGCTCGGCGTGGACGCCGACTACCTTTACACGACCTTCTTGAGCGGCGAGGCCGGCGCAAAGCTGCTGCTTTCTCCCGCCGACTGCGAGACGCTCGAAGCCGTCATAGACGATGCGGCGCTACCCGAACACGCCTCGGTGCGCGTCACCGAGAACCTCGCCTTCTTCGAAGGCAAGATGCGCGAAGACCGTTTCGACGCCGCCGAGCTCATGAGCGGCCTCGATTCGCTGTTCGTCATCGCATCGGAACTCGATAGCCGCAGCCAGGCGCCCGCCATGTTCGAGAGCTTCAATTCGAAGGGAGTGCCGCTCGTCACCGCCGACCTCGTGCGCAACTACCTGCTCATCGCCGAAAGCCACGCCGAGCAAAAGCGCCTGTTCGATCAGTACTGGGAGCCCATCACCGGCGTGTTCGGCGACGACCCGGGATCGATCAAGCTGAACAACGCTATCCTGGGCTGGCTTTCCGTGCGCTTGAAGGAAGTGCGCAGGTTCAGCAGCGATCAGGCGTTCAGCATCTTCAAGACGTTTTGCGAAGACGAGTACACCGGCTCGGTGGATGCCTTGCTCGACGAGCTGTACGCATTTTGCATGGTGTGGGCCGAGCATTATCGCTACCACGCCGTGAAGAAGTACAAGACCGCCAACTGGGCCAAGCTCGGCCATAAGACCCGCGTGTCGGACCGCCCGAAGGCCAAGCTCGACAACCCCGAAAGCTACGAGTATTACAAACGCCATTTCGGCGTGAACCCCCAACTCTAGGAGACCGAGATGCAAATCAAGCAGGAACGCTTCCTCGACCTCATGGGATCGGCCAACACGCGCTTCATCATCCCCGTATTCCAACGGGTGTACTCGTGGGATACACGCCAGTGCGAGGAGCTTTGGGAAGACGTCATGAACGCCGGAGCGCAAGGAGCCGACCAAGCGGAGCCCCATTTCATGGGCATGCTGCTCTACTCCGCCGACACCGAAACCTGGCATGGCGCACAGCAGCTCGACATCATCGACGGGCAGCAGCGCATGACCACGGTGACGCTTTTGCTTTGCGCCCTGGCACGCCGCCTCGACGAGACGGGAACACGCGCAGGAGGGCTGACTGCCGACGATATCCTCGACCGCTATCTGCGTATCGGCACGGGGACCAGCGCCGCCGGCAAGCTCGTGCTATCGTTCATGGACCGCGACACGCTGTTCGCCCTTCTCGGCGTTGGCACCATGCCCGAAGAACCTGCCGGGCGGCTGATTGACAACCTGGAGCTGTTCTACGCGAAGATGGCCGAGCCCGGATTCGACATCGCGCAACTGTGGCGCGGCGTCGAGCGGCTTGAAATCGCCAGCGTCCTGCTCGCGCCCAGCGACAGTCCCCAGCTCGTTTTCGAAAGCCTCAACTCGAAGGGAATGGCGCTTTCGACAGCAGACCGCATCCGCAACTTCATCGTCGTGAGCGACGAGGCGACCGAACACGTGGACGACGGCGTGTTCGAGCGTCGTTGGCTGCCGTTCGAGCGGCTCGTATCGGAAAGCGGCTGCGAGCTCGATGCGAGCACGGTCGTTCACGCGTGGCTGCATGGCACGTTCCGCGCGACGCGCATATTCGACAAAGCCCAGATTTACGGCCTGTTCAAAAGCCGCCTGCGCAGCTTCTACCACAACGACATCGAAGCGGCTCTCGCCGACGTGACAGCCTATGCGCAGCGCCTCATCGATGACGAGGACTTCCGCACCGAAGAGGTGGCCGATACCGAGCGCTGGGTCGCTGGCAAGCCCAAAGAGCTCATCAGCGAATACAAGATGTTCGGCGACTAAGCGGCCATCGCCGCCGACGAGCGCGAAGACAGCGCCGTGTGGGATAATGGGTGCGTCGAGCAATCTCATCGTTTGAAAGGCGTTCATGGACGTCACGGCGGCAATGGTTGAATTCGTCTTGTGCAAGCGTGGTGTGGCCGTGCGCTTGATCGGCGACGCCACGTGCACGGTCGAGCGTCTATGCGCCCATCGCGCTGGTGCCCGTGAAGCCGGCGTGTTGTACGTTGCGGTTGGGCAAGCTCCCCGCACGAAGCCGAAGGCAAAGGACAGATATGCCATCCTTCACGCAGACGAGGGCGATGGCGCCCTGCTGCTCGAGAAGGCGTATGCCGCGCTTCGCGAAATCGACCAATGGGATGCGCGGCTCAAGGACGGCTTGTTGAACCGCGTACCGCTTGCCGAGTTCATCCGCACAGGCGCCGACATGCTCGCCTGCCCCATAGCCTACTTCGACCGCAACCTCATCACGCTCGCCTCGTCCGACGATTATTGGGCGCTCGACGAAAGCGCCTCCCCTTCGACCGAAGGCCTGCATGTATCGGGTCAAATGCCCTCGAGCCGCGCGGTGGACCTCGTCGATGACCTCGACTATCTGAACGCGGCCGAAGAGCAGGGGCCGTTCTATTACGAGAACGCCCAAAACCGCATCTTCTTGGGTATCAACACGTTCGATGACGGCGAGTACCTTGCACGTCTGGTGCTGGCGCTTCCCGTCGGGCAGGCGATTCTGCACCCAGGCGAGGAGCAGCTCGCCGTTCACTTCCACCACTACCTCGACAACCTCTACCGGCTGTACGCCGGCAACGTCGACGTGGTGTCGTCTCAGAACGACGCACTGCATGCGCTCGCGCGAACCGGCCTGCTGGATGGCCAAATCCCTCCCGCCGCTGAAACGGCGAGCATCTTGCGTTCGTATGGTTGGGGCAAAAACGACGAGTTCATCGCTGCCAAACTCGTGTTCTTCGAGGGCGTGCACTGGGACACGATATCCCTGTACCTGTGCGGCTTGCTCGAGCGCGCTGTCGGCGCCAGCTGCGCATTTCCCGTCGAGCGTCAGATCATCTGGCTCGTGAACCTGACCCGTTCGGCGAAGCCTAAAGAGACGCGCTCCCAGCAGATGGAGCGCATCACCGAGGCGCTGACAGGTTCAACATCCCCC
>CADAKR010000165.1 GCA_902788545.1 uncultured Coriobacteriaceae bacterium | reverse complement strand
AGGCGCTCGGCGGCCGACCGCACGGCTTCCTCGTCGGAGCCCCACACAAGCACGTTTGCCAGCCGCACGTACGGCGGATAGCCCAGCAGCTTGCGCTTGGGCAGCTCGTCGCGCAGGAACAGCGCCCTGTCGTATGAGGCGGCAGCGCGGATCGCGGGTGCTGTGGCCTCGTAGGTCTGCACCATGACGCGTCCTTCGAGGTGCGCTCGCCCGGCGCGGCCCGCCACTTGCTCCACCAAGTAGAACGTGCGCTCGGCGGCGCGGTAATCGGGAAGGTGCAGCTGCGTATCGGCGTTGATGACGCCCACGAGGGTCACATCGTCGAAGTCGAGCCCCTTCGCGATCATCTGCGTGCCGAGCAACACGGCCACCGGCGCGGCGGCGAATTGCTCGAGGAGGCGCTGGTGATCGCCCTTGTGCGAGGTCGTGTCGGCGTCCATGCGGATGATGGGAACGTCGCCCACGCCCTCGAATGACGCAATGAGCGCATGCAAGTCATCTTCGACCCGCTGGGTGCCGGCCCCGAACTTGCGCAGGTAGGGACTGCCGCATTCCGGGCATGTCGGCGGCGCAGCGACGCGATGGCCGCAGTGGTGGCAGATGAGGAAGTTCCCCCGCTCGTGATACGTGAGCGAGGTGGAGCACGACGGGCAGCTGGGCACGAACCCGCAATCGCGGCAGAGTACGAATTTGGCGAACCCGCGCTGGTTCAGCAGCAGCACGGCCTTGTGACCGGCGGACAGTTCGCCTTCGAGCGCCTCGGTCAGCTGACGCGAGAACATCGAACGCGATCCACCCTTGAATTCGGCGGCCATGTCGACGATCGTGATGGCGGGCATGGGCCGGCCGTTCGCCCGCTCGGGGAGGGAAACCTGGCTCCACTGCGGATCCTTGGCTGCGGCGTAGAGGCTTTCGATGGAAGGGGTCGCTGAGCCGAGCACCACGGCGGCACCGGCTCGGCGCGCCATCCAGATGGCCACGTCGCGCGCATGGTAGCGGGGTGCGCTGTCCTGCTTGTACGAGCCCTCGTGTTCCTCGTCGATGACGATGAGGCCGAGATTGCGCAGCGGCGTGAACAGGGCCGAGCGCGCACCTACGACCACGCGCGCCTCGCCTGAGCGCACGAAGTCCCATTGGTCGTAGCGCTCGCCGGCGCCCATGCGCGAGTGCATGACGGCCACCTGGTCGCCGAAGCGGCCGCGGAAGCGCGCCACCGTCTGGGGCGTGAGCGAGATTTCGGGCACGAGCACGCACGCCGTCTTGCCGCGCGCGAGCACTGACTCGATGGCCTGCAGGTACACCTCAGTCTTGCCGCTGCCAGTCACGCCGTCGACGAGGACGACGCTGCCATCGGCCTTCTCGCATGCCTCAGAAATGGCCGCCAGCGCCTCCGTTTGCCCTTCGGTCAATGCGGGCTTTTCCAAGCGGGCATGTTCGACGGAGGCGTTCTCGATTCCGCGCATGCGGCGGCGGCGCTCGATTTCCACAACGCCCTTTTCCGCCAGCGTCTTCAACGTCGCCGCCACGTTGCCGAACTCGTACGTCAGCTCGGCGGCGCGCAGCTCGCCACGCGAAAGCGCCTCGATGATCTGCTGTTGCTTCACCGCGTTCTTGCGCGGCGTGAACTCGGCGGCGGCAGGCCCCAGCTTCACCCAGCGGTCGTCAACCTCGCCGATGGCGGGCTGCTCCAAACGCCAGTATCCGCCTTGCGCGCGCACCATGCGCGGCACGCCGCCCGGAGGCGTGAACAGCCTCACGCAAGCGGAGAGCGGCGCAATGTAGCGCCCGGAAAGCCATTGCGCGCACGCTGCGCCCTCCTCGTCGAAATACGACGAGCTGACCGCGCGCTTGATGAACTTCAGCTTGGCGGGATCAAGCCCGCCGGGAATCTCGTCGGGCGCGCATTCCATGGTCTCGACCACGAAGCCGACGACCTGCCGCGGCCCCAACGGAACCACGACGGCGCAACCCACTTCAATCGGGTAATCGCCTTCCGCCGTGTCATCGGGCACGCGGTACGTGTAAGGCGTATCGAGCGCCTGCGTGGGAATATCCAATATGACCGAAGCAAGTTTCATGACGAGAAGTATACGTCCTCAGGGCGTTCTTCAAAAACCGCAATGACCCAATCGTGTATCTTGGAATACAAAGCCGAACATAAGGGCCGCTCCCCCACAGCGGTCGCACATCAAGCCCGTTTTGCGCACGGCAGTCGCACACCACGCCCGCTTTGCGCATGGCGGTCGCACATCAAGCGAGTTTTCAGCATAACGGCCATACATCAAGCCCGCTTCCCGCACGGCAGTCGCACATCAAGCCCGTTTTCAGCATCACGGGCGAGTTCAAAACCCGTTTCCCACGTGGCGGTCGTACATCAAGCCCGTTTCCCGCGTGGCGGTCGTACATCAAGCCCGTTTTTCGCACGCCAGTCGTACATGAAGCCCGTTTTCCAGCACTTCCGAGATTTCATGTTGGAATATCACCTTAATGAACGAGTTTCTGCAGAAATAGGCGTACATGTACGGCGTTTTCTAGCAAATACAGCAGTTTGGCCGTACATCAAGCCCGTATTCCAACATGAAAAATCAGAGATGCTGGAAAACGCGCTTGATGTACGAGTTTGTCGGACCGTCCGCCTGAAAACTGCCCCGATGTGCGAGCTTTCCGGAACAATCGCCGGAAGGCTGCCTCGATGCGCGAGCTGGAGGCGACCAAGATGCGGGAAGGCCATGGCGCAAGTGCCATGGCCTTCTTCGACTCCTATTCGACGACTCGCCAGAATCGCGAAAGCTACTTGCCGCAGGCGGCCTTCAAAGCCTCGACCTTGTCGGTCTTCTCCCAGGTGAATTCGGGCAGCTCGCGGCCGAAATGGCCGTAGTTGCTCGTCAGGCGGTAGATGGGGCGGCGCAGCTGCAGCGCGTCGATGATGGCGGCCGGGCGCAGGTCGAAGACCTCGGACACGGCGCGCTCGATATCGGATTCGGGCACGGTGGCCGTGCCGAACGTGTTCACGAAGATGGAAAGCGGGCGCGCCACGCCGATGGCGTAGGCCAGCTGCACTTCGCAGCGGGTGGCCAGGCCCGCGGCCACGATGTTCTTGGCAACCCAGCGCGCGGCGTACGCGGCCGAGCGGTCGACCTTCGTGCAGTCCTTGCCCGAGAACGCGCCGCCGCCATGACGGCCCATGCCGCCGTACGTGTCGACGATGATCTTGCGGCCGGTCAGGCCCGTGTCGCCCATCGGCCCGCCCACGACGAAGCGGCCCGTCGGGTTCACGAACACCTCGGCGCCTTCCCAATTCACGCCCTCCGCCTCGAAGACCGGGGTGATGACGTGCTCGACGATGCCGTCCTTGATCTGCGCCACCTCGACGTCGGCCTTGTGCTGCGTGGACACGAGAACCTTCTCGACGGCGACCGGCTTGTCGTCTTCGTAGCGGACAGTCACCTGCGTCTTCCCGTCGGGGTACAGGTACGGCAGCGTGCCGTCCTTGCGCACCTGCGTGAGGCGCTCGGCCAGGCGGTGCGCCAAGAAGATGGGCATGGGCATGAGCGTGGAGGTCTCGTCGCAGGCATAGCCGAACATGATGCCCTGGTCGCCCGCGCCGATGCGGTCGTACGCGTCGCCGGCAACGGCCGTGCCCTGCTGCGTCTCGTAAGACTCGTCGACGCCCATCGCGATGTCGGGCGACTGCGCGTGCATGTAGTTGGCCACCGCGCACGTCTCGGAATCGAAGCCCATCTTCGCCCTGGTGTAGCCGATGTCGCGGATCACGTCGCGCACGATCGTGTCCACGTCGACGTAGACCTCGGTGCGGACCTCGCCCATCACCGTGACGATGCCGGTGGTGGTGAACGTCTCGATGGCGCAACGAACGTCGTCGACGTTCGTGCCCAGCTCGATCTCCTTCGCGATGATTGCGTCGAGGATGGCGTCGGACACCTGATCGCAAAGCTTGTCGGGATGTCCTTCGGTCACCGATTCGGAAGTGAACAGGTAGCTGCGCGTT
>CADAKR010000164.1 GCA_902788545.1 uncultured Coriobacteriaceae bacterium | reverse complement strand
CGAACTCGTCGTACTCGTAGGACACCAGGCCCGTCTCCTCGTCGACGACCTCGCGCGGCTCGCCCACCGGCACGAGCTCGTACACGTAGATCTTGCCCGATTGGCGGTCGATCGTGACGCGCGCGTCCCATTCCAGGTCGAGGATGCGCTGGTAGCTGTTGGCCAGCGATTCCTCCAGACGCTCGATGAGGTAGAACTCGTCGATCTTGCGCTCGTGCGCCAATTCCTGCAGCGCCTCAATCAGTTGCGAAGTTGCCACTTCTCTTCCTTTCCCGTAACGCTCATCGACTATTTGAAGTCGATTGTTCCCTTGACGTTGGCCTTCTTGACGGACTCGTACGGAATCGCGTATTCCCCGCCTTCAACCTCGACCATGACATTGCCGTCTACCACGCCGCGCAACGTGCCCGAAAACGAGCTGCGGCCATCCACCGGCGAGGTCGTCTTTACGACGCATTGCTCGCCCGCGAAACGCTCGAAGTGCTCGATCGTGCGCAGCGGACGGTCGATGCCCGGCGACGACACTTCCAGCGTGTAGGCGCCGGGGAACGGGTCGATCTCGTCCATGATCTCGCCCATCCACGCCTGCGTGGAGGAAAGCTCGTCGAAGCTCACACCGTGGTCGGTGTCGATGTACACGCGGATCGTCGGCGCTTTCTTCGCCCCGACGATTTCGAGCGTGACCAGCTCGATGCCCTCGGCCGCAGCGCGACCCTCTAGCGCGTCGAGCAAGCTCTGTTCCTTGTGCGTGAGCACGCTTCGCTTCCTTTCCAGCCCTCATAACAAAAGAAAGCGGGACAAGCCCACTTTCTCGCAGAAAGCTATGGTCTTAGCGCCAACGCTTAGTTGACGACCCAAATATAGCACACGAACGGCGCAAACATCGCCGTTATCTCAACTTCAACACAAGTCGGACGCTTTGCTTTGACAGGCCCCCAATGTCCCAACGGGATGCAACGTACAACGACGTTGTTTGTTGCATGATGCGACGTACACCGACGTTGTTTGTTGCATCAATTGGGCTACATGGATTGTCGCGGTGCTCAGCATAATGCTGGGTTTTGGTTGTGCGGTGGTTGGCGGCTGGATGTAGCCGGGCGTTGCCTATTGCCGAGATGCAGCGCAGTAGCACGGGGCCTGTCGCGCTAGGCGTTCCCGCTATCGCACCAAGCGCCTTCTGTCAGCGCACAAAGCCCTCTCTGCTATCGCACCAAGCCCCTTCCGTCATCGCACTAAGGGCGGTTTTCGTTGCCAGCTCGATTTCGTGTCAGGATTTCGCCTTACTGCGATGGGAAACGGGGGCTTTTCTCTCCCTAGTGCGATGGGCTGTTTACGTTAGCGCAGCTCACAGCCTTGCGACTTTCCGAGCACTCGTAGCAGTAAGGCCGAAACCTGCCATGAAAAACCCGGTTTGTCGAAAAAGCCGTCAACTGCTACGGGAAAAGACGCTTAGCGCGATTGCACTAGCGTTGCAGGAGGCTCGCGCAAGCGATTTACCCCGAGTAAATTGCGCGGCGAACCAAGGGATCTGGATAACTATCAGCGCTAGTCAGGCACGTATTCCAGCAAATCGCCGGGTTGGCAATCGAGTTCGCGGCAGATGGCTTCGAGCGTGCTCGAGCGGATTGCCTTGATGTGGCCTGTCTTGATGCGCGACAGGTTGTTCTCGGAAAGCCCGATGCGCTTCGCGAGCTCCTTCGAGGCCATCTTGCGCTTGGCCAGCATGATGTCCAAATGTGTTTCGATCGCCATGGTCTACCGCCCTGTATTCCTTGCCGCGTTTTCACGCAGCATTGACGCTATGTCAAATGTGTTTGGGCACAGTATCGTCCATGTAGGTTGAATATGAGTAGCAAATTGGTAAACAATGATAAAAACCACCAACTAATCATAGTGTGGTCGACTTTTACGGTTTTGCCCCTCCATGCGCGCAATTTGCCGGATGCATCCAAAGACTGAACGGCTGATATACTGTCCCACGTGAAATCTCGTGTTGCCACCATAGTGTCCGTTCTCGCCGTCGTGGCGTGGTGCGTGTTCATCTTCGTGATGTCCGCCCAGCCCGCCGACGAGTCGACCGAACTCAGCATGGGCGTGGTGTGGCACATCATCGGCTTCATCGTGCCGGGCTACGATCAGATGTCGCCAGCCGACCAGCTGTACTGGCAGCAGGCGCTCGACCATCCCGTGCGCAAAACCGCCCATTTCCTCGAATACGCCGTGCTCGGCGTATTGATGCTGAACGCGGTTGTGCGCGTGATGGGGAATCAAGGTGATGGTGAAGATGCCGGCCAGGAGGGGGCGGGCCAGCCAGCAGTCAATCAGCCAGAAGCTAGCCAGATGGCGGTCGATAAGGCGGAGGCAGGCCAATCAGCGGTTAGCCAGGCGGGTGCAAGTCAGGCGCAAACGAGCCAGGAAAACGCATGTCCTGAAGACGCGACCCGCGAAGCGGCTGACCAGGGTGGCGCACATCACCTACCTGCCATCTTCAGCAAGCCAACCTTCATCGCCTGGATCTTCGCAACCGCCGTTGCCGCCTTCGATGAGGTTCACCAGGTCTTCGTCCCCGGCCGTGCCGGCATGGTCTCCGACATCTTCCTCGATGCCGCCGGGGCGCTTGTCGGCGTTCTCCTTGCCACGCTTGTCGGCCGCTTGATTTCACGCAAATCAATCCATCGCGCTCGCTAATTGTCCGAACCGCCTCAAAACCGGACGTTTTGCTTCGAGCCGGACGTCCAGCTCGAAGCAAAACGTCCAATTCAGCGCTTCACTCCGCCGCTGCGTTCCCGCAAGCGACCGGCGCCGTTTATAATGCAATCGCAACAACGCCAGGAGCAAGTTGACAGGGGAGACGACATGGCAAATCAGAGCACTATACCCGAGGATCTCGACCGTTTCGCCGACGAGGACGACGCCATGCGCGATTACGACGCAGAATGCGAGCGCATCCGCGAGAAGAACGCGGAGTATCTCGCGCTGTTCGAGCGCGCCCTGAAACAGCAGGGCCTGGCGGACAACGCAATCCACCGCCACGTGGGCAATGTGGATTTCTTCCTGAACGATTACCTGCTTTACGACGACGCCAACGAGATGGAATCCGGTTGTTCCGACGTGGGCGGTTTCCTGGGCGATTTCTTCATCCGGAAATGCACGTGGTCATCGCCGACGGCGATCAAGGAGAACGCGGCTTCCATCAAGGCGTTTTACCAGTGCATGCGCGACAACGACCTGATCTCCGAGTCGAGCTACGAAGAGCTTGCGCAGACCATCGAGGAGGACATGGACGAATGGCAAGCTGCGTGTGCCGCGTTCATCAGCAAGGGCACCGACCCGGCGTTTCTCGGTGACGAGGACGATATGGCGTTTTACGACGATTTCGATGCCGAGCCGTCGACGGGCGGGTCGGCCACTGCTACAACCACGCGCGAGGACATCATCCAGCTGTTCACGTTGGCGCTGATGTACCTGAACTCGAAAGGCGCCGCCGACGCCCAGGACAAGGCGGGCGAAGGCCGTGCAGGCGAATCCGCCAAACCCGCCGAATGGGATGCGCTCGAAGCCTTGCGCGCTGACGGCCTGATCGCCGACGAGAATGGAACGGCGCCCCTCGCCCTGACAGATGCCGGCGTCGTGCAGGCCGAAACCTTCCTCTACGTGCTCGGCCTGGGCCATCTCCTGAACTAACAAGCTCGCCAAGCCGCGCGGTTGCGCCGCGCGTAATGCAAGGGTAGCCTCTGCCCGAACAACGCTGGAACCGTGTTGCTGGCGATGCTTTTTTGCTAGCCATCAAGGGCTTCTTGTCGATTCCGCGTAGCATTTGCGTCAGAAGGCTGTGCTCTCCGGGTGGCGCAGCGCCGCCTTTTGGTCGGACGGTTGCACCAAAGGCGCAGGCTCCCCAAGTCATAAACTGAGATGTTGCCATGAGACCATGTTCCCATGGCGGGCGAAGGCAACATACTCATCACGGACGAGAGCGCGCTGCACGCGCTCCTCCACGCCGACTGGTCTGGTCGAATCGAGCAATCGATCGCCAAAGCAAATCCCCTGACCGCTTGTGCCAAGACCCTCGGCGGCCTCCGCGCCTTCAACGTGCACCACCCCTTGTACGGCCCGCCACCCATTTCGCTTCTCGTCGGCAAGGCAGAGGATCGTCGCTTTGCCGAAGATGTCATATGCCGCTTTGCCAGCGTGTCCATACCGGAAGGCTCGTTTTTCGCACTTCGCCCGAATCTGTTCATGGCAACACCGGGATTCGTTTTCATGCGCATGGCGCGAAGGACGAGCGAGGTGCGTCTCGCTGAAATCGGCATGAATCTGTGTGCTCGCTATTATGTTGATGTCAACACCGAGGCTATTTGCTCTCGGAAAGAGTTCATTACCACGCCCAGTCAGCTGAAATCGTTCGTTTCCTCAGCTGGCGCAATGCGAGGTGCTCAGAAAGCCATGTCGGCGCTGCGCTGGGTTGTTCCCAACTCGGGCTCGCCTTATGAAACGAAGATGAAGCTGCTGTTCTGTCATCCTCCTGCGCGGGGAGGCTTCGGGCTGCCGTTCGCAGCCATGAACTTCGACGTGTCGGCAGGCAGGCTTCAGCGCATTATGGGGCAGAGCGTATATAGCATTGATATGGCTGATGTCCAGCGTCGCGTCGGCATGGAATTCGACGGCGAGGCATACCACCAAGACGCTGGGAAAGACAAGCAGCGTCGCAACGAGCTTGAGGCCATGGGCTGGGCAATCTTCCCCATAGACAAGCATGTCCTGCAAGACCCCGATGCCTCCATCCGCGTGGCCGAGCAAGTCGCGCACCGCATGGGCCTTCGGCTCCGACGCCCGGTGACATGGGAGGCCAAGTACATACAGCTGCGCGAGGATCTGGGGTTAAACACGTGAGGGGTTGTTGCAGGCACTTGCCTTCGACGCCTGACGATGAGTGATGCCAAGCGCATGTGGCCGCAAGGGAAACCGGGGTTGATCGCGTGAGGGACTCGTTGCAGCTACCTGCCTTCACCGTTGCGGGACGACAGGTATATGAGGGTGCGAGCGGAATTGGGGTTGAACGCGTGGAAATGTCGTTGCAGCTACCTGCCTTCGCCGTCGCGGGACGCCAGGTATATGAGGGTGCGAGCGGAATTGGGGTTGAACGGTGGGGAACTCGTTGCAGCAAGGCAGGCATTTCCAGCAGTAGCGTGGCTTTTCCATCGCAGTAACGGTGTTTTCCTGTTGCCTCAAGATTTCATGGCATGATTCGGCGTTACTGCAATGGGGTGGCGAAGCAAAGCACGCTTGTGACCTGGGGTGATAGAACAGCTCAATTGCAGTAAGGGAGAAAACGATGTCATTTTCCATAGCAGTAAGCGAGAAACCTGCCATGAAAATGCTTAGGAACCCAGAAATGCGATTAGTGCAATGGAAAACCGTTCTTGCTGCAACCGAAAGCTGCGCGTAGTGCAATGGAGCGGCTTCCACGGACACAATGCCCACCACAAAGGGGCAACTTCCGCCTATGCAGCGCGCATCGCAAAGGGCGGCCTGCACAGACCAGCACCCGCAGAAGGACAACCTCCGCAGCAGCCGCGCCCGGCCGCCTCACTCAGCTGTCGCCCCCAACTTGCAGGCGTCAAAAGCGCGCCAACTTTCTTCTTGCACGTCAGGGGTGGTTCGTTTAGTATGAATGCCGTCCTTTTAATCCCAATTCAATGCATGTGCGAACGGGCGTGGTGTGTTTTGCCGTGTTCGCGTCCCATGCGAAGTCTGTTGCAAGGGCCTGACGAGGGGTCTCTTGCAACGGCAACCCACGACGATGAGCTCGCGGAGGGCTCGCAAAGGAGGAGACGTGAAGTTTTTCCTGGACACGGCCGACCTCGCCGAAATCGAAGAGGCTGCTAGCTGGGGCGCCCTGGCCGGCGTCACCACCAACCCGTCGCTGTATGCGCGCATCGGCGGCAAGCTCGCCGACTTCGAGAACCACATCGCCCGCATCTGCGAGATCGTCGACGGCCCGGTCAGCGCCGAGAGCGTCGCCATGACCCGCGACGAGATCGTGGAAGACGGCCGCCGCCTGGCCGCCATTGCGCCCAACGTCGTGGTGAAGGTCCCGACGATGGTCGAGGGCCTGGCCGCCACGCGCACGCTCGCCGATGAGGGCATCCCCGTGAACATGACGCTGTGCTTCACGGTGCCCCAGGCGCTGTTGGCCGCCCGCGCCGGCGCGCGCTATATCAGCCCGTTCATCGGCCGCTTCGACGACATCTCCGAGGACGGCCTCGACCAGCTGGCCAACGTGGTCGACGCCATCAACAACTACGACTTCACCGACAACACCGTCAACGGCGAGAAGATCGAGATCATCGCCGCATCGGTGCGCTCGGCCAACCACGTGACGCAAGCCGCGCTCATGGGCGCCGACATCGCCACCGTGCCGTTTGGCGTGCTGAAGAAGATGGTCTCGCACCCGCTGACCGACCGCGGGCTCGAGTCGTTCATGAAGGACTGGGAGAAAGTGCAGAACGCGTAATCACGCGTGAAGGTTGGGGCGGGCGCATGCCTGCTCCTGAGATAGAAAGAGCAGAACGCATTCATGGCTGACGAAAACGAGAAGATGGTGCCCGCCGAGGGCGAAGCCGCCGAGAAGTCGCGCCGCCGCGCCCGCCGTTCCACCAAGGCGACGACGGGGGAGGCCGCAGCAGCCTCGTCCACCGAAGGCGAGGGCGCTGAAAAGCC
>CADAKR010000163.1 GCA_902788545.1 uncultured Coriobacteriaceae bacterium | reverse complement strand
TGCGCAACGCTTAAACGAGCTTTGGACGCCGCCCGCTTAACCGTCAATTGACAGTTATTGCCCCTGCCAGCCTGTTTGCCCGGTACCCTTCGTAGTTCGCGTCGTTGACCTGCACATGGGTGTGGTTTCCGGGATCGTCGGGCAGCGTGTAGAAGCCCAGCTGCACATCGGTGAGGTCTTTGGCGATGTCGCGAACATGCGATATCTCGGTGACGCCCGCTTCGACTTTGTCGCCTGCCTTCACGAGGGGGTCAGTTGTGTGGATGAGCACGACATCGAGATCGGGGTGACCGTCCGGCTGGATGTGTATCTCGATATCGGGCACCTGGTTGTAGAGCAGGTAATCCTTGACGAGCACGACCGTGCCGGTCACAGGCGAGCGCACGATCGTTCCAGCCGCGGCGCCGACATCGATAGACGTGTCCATCTCGGTCGTGTCAGCAGCGCGCCAAAGGTGCATGGCCTCGGCGTCGAGCCACTCCCCTTCAAGCTGGTCGCGGTTCACGCGGGGATCGTGCGTGGCGCCGATGCGCTCCATATCGGCATCGGGAAGCGCGGTCGTCATGACGAGGCCGTACTTAAGCGATGCCTGGTGGAACAAAACGCCCGTCAAATCGGCTGGGGCGATTGGGCTGCGCAAGTCGACATCGGAATACTGCGCGATGCGCGGATTCACCTTCGGACGGCCCTTGTGCGCCTCGTAATACTCCGCTTCCTCTTTCTTCGTCGAGAGATCGGCGTCAGCCGTCGCGGTGATGTGCTCGTCTTTCTTGGGTGCATCAACGGCAACGGGCTTGTTCAGGAGCAGATACGCTGCAACGCCTAAACCTGCAATCGCCAAGAGCAGCACAATCACCACGATGATGCGCCCCACCCCTCGCTTGGGCTGGGGCGCATCGGATCCAGATGGTGTCGCGTGCTTGGCCACAGGTCGCCTCTACGCGGCAACGGGAGCCGCAGGCGTCTGCGAACGCTTGCGCATGAGGAACTGCACGACGACGATAACGGCGATGACGCCGACGCCGACGATGTCGGTAAGCGTGTCGGGAGCCATCATGCACAGGCCGGCGGCAACGAGCAGGATTCTGAAGAGCGGATTGATCTTCACGAAGAGATGGCCGTTCATGGCGGCAGACAACCCGAACAGGCCGATGAGCGACGTGGCGACGATCTGCACGATCTGCAACGCCACGAAATCGCCTTCCAGGACCATGATGGGGTTGAAGGCCAGGATATAGGGCACGATGAACGCCGCAATGGCCAGGCGGGCGGCGTTGACACCCGTCTTCATCGGGTTGGACTTCGCAATGGCCGAACCCGCGTAAGCCGCCAAGGCAACCGGCGGCGTGATGTCCGCCACGATGCCGAAGTAGAAGACGAAGAAGTGCGCGCAGATCGCGGGGAAACCGAGCTGGATGAGGATGGGCGCGGTGGTCGCGGCCATGATGCAGTAGTTGGCAGTCGTCGGAACGCCCATGCCCAGCACGATGCAGCAGAGCATCGTGAGGACAAGGCCGATGATGACGGCGTCGCCCGCCACGCCGACGATAGCGCTCACGAGCGTGGATGCGAGGCCGGTGACGGTGATGCAGCCGGCGATGAGGCCAGCCATCGCGCAAGCGGCCGCAACGGCGATGCAGCTCTTCGCACCTGCCTGCAGGCCCTCGTACGCCATCGCCAAGGCAACCTTGGTGGTGTTGAGCAGTACCTGGCCGAACGTCTCGCCGTCTTCGCGCTCGCGCATCTCGGTGAAGAAGAAGTTGATGAAGCCGATGATGAACGCGCCGAGAATCGAAATCGCGGCCGAGTAGGCCATGGTGCGCGCGCCCGTGGCAACCAACCACACCAGCAAGACGAGCGGAAGGATCAGATAGCAGTTCTTCAGCAGGTACGAGCCCTTGGGAAGCTGGTCGCGCGGAATGCCCGTCAAGCCTGTCTTCTTGGCCTCGAGGTGAACCGTGATGAAGATGCCTGCGAAATACAGGAACGCGGGGATGATCGCCTTGATGGCGACCTCGATGTAGGGTATGCCCATGTACTCCGCCATGAGGAACGCTGCCGCGCCCATGATGGGAGGCATGATCTGGCCGCCGGTCGAAGACGCCGCCTCGACCGCGCCGGCAAATTCAGGCCGGTAGCCCGTCTTCTTCATCATCGGAATGGTGACCGAGCCGGTCGTCACAGTGTTGCCCACTGAAGAGCCGCTCACCATGCCGCACAGCGCCGACGAGATGACGGCGACCTTGGCGGGTCCGCCCGACGACCAGCCGGCGATCTTGTTTGCCAACGAGATGAAGAAAGCCGCGATACCCGTGCGCTCGAGAAAAGCGCCGAAAATGATGAACAATACTATGTAGGTGTAACAGACGTTGATTGGCGTTCCTATGACGCCGCTTGTCGTGTAGAACAGCTTGTACACCGTGTTTCGCAGCATGAGGTAGTAATCGCCCGATACCCCATATTGGTTCACGAGCGCGTAAGTGAGCAGGCACGCGACCACGACGAGGATGGGGATGCCGACGCAGCGGCGACACAGTTCCATCAACACGAGGATGCCGATTACGCCCACGACGACGTGAATCGGCTGGATGCGCGTGGATAGCCTGATGATGTCGAGCGCGTTGAACGCGAAATAGAAGAAGCATGCCGCCCCGACGATCATGATGACGATGTCGTACCACGGCATGTGGTTCGGACGGACCTTGCCCTTCCTCACCGGGTAGAGCAGGTAGCCGATGATGATGACGCATGCAAGGAAACGGGCGAGCTTCGTTTCAGGCAGTTCGGTGCTGAACAGGGTCATCCCGATGCAGTACACGGAGAAGATGGCCATGAGGGCGTTGATGATCTTCTTCGGCGTTCCTTCCCAGATGCGCGTGTTCGACTCGCGGTCATACTTGCGCATGATCTCGTCTACGTCTGCTTCGGGATCAGCCTGTTCGGCGATTTTCTCTGCCTCGGCCTTGGCGACGGCGGCTTTCTCGGCGGCTTCCTGCGCGCGGATCGCGGCGGCATCGGCTTGGTCTTTGGCATCGGCGGCGTCATTTGCAGCTGCCACGGCTGCGGCAAGCGCCTCGATGCTCTCACGCTCGGCAGTGGACGAGTCGACGGCATCGGCCAGATACGCGTCTTCCGACACGTTGCCCACCCGGCGCACCGCCTTTTCGACGTCGTCCATCATCGCGGCGTCGACGACGACGGCATCCTTGTCCTTCTTGCGCTTATCGAACCACGTCACAACGTACCTCCCGCTTACCGAGAAGTCGCGGCGGGGCCCATGACCCCGCCGCGACTCCGTCGCAGATCACCATTTACGAACAGAGGTTACTTGGTGGCAACCTCGATGCCCTTTTCCTTGAAGTACTTCGCAGCACCCGGATGATACGGGACGGCGGTGATGGAAGCAGCCTTCTCGACGCTGAACTCGCCGAACTTGGCATTGGAGGTCTTGAGCTCGTCGAGGTTGTCGAAGATGCTGCCGACGAACGCGTAGATGTCCGCTTCGGAGCAGCTGTCGGCGGCGATGACGACGGCGCCGACGGAAAGCGTCGAAACGTCCTTGTCGATGCCCGTGTACGTGCCGGCCTTGATGGTAGCGGCGTTGTAGTACGGGGAGGCCTTGACGAGTTCGGCGGCATGCTCGGCGTCGATCTCGACGAGGTAAGCCTGCTTGGACGTGGACAGGTCGGTGATAGCCGTGGTCGGAGCGCCGGCGACGATGAACGCGGCGTCGATCTTGCCGTCCTTGAGGTTATCGGCGGAATCGGCGAAGTTCAGATACTGGGCGTCGATGTCATCTTCGCTCAGACCGTACGCGCCGAGAATATCGAGGGCGTTGAAGTACACGCCGGAGCCGGCAGCGCCGATGGAGACGGTCTTGCCCTTGAGGTCGGCAACGGTCTTGATCTCGGGATTCATGGTGACGATCTGCACCTGCTCCATGTAGAGAGCCGCGACAACAGAGAAGCTGTCCACAGCGCCGGTCGCCTCGAAGAGGTTCGTGCCCTGATAGGCATAGCTCGCAACGTCAGACTGGCAGAACGCAAGCTGCA
>CADAKR010000162.1 GCA_902788545.1 uncultured Coriobacteriaceae bacterium | reverse complement strand
TAACATCTGCATTGCAAATTGCGAATTTTGCATATTTTGTGGTGCCGAATTTGAAATCTATGATTGAAAGTCTGTCATTTGATTTCACTACGATGTCCGCTCTGCCTGCGGCATAAACGCGGCCATATGAACCGACTTTTGTCGTTATTGGACGCTCGATGTCGTACTGGACGTCGTCTTTCGTGTAGGTTGAAGTGATGTATGTGTACGCGATTGTTACTGCTTCCGCGACAAGCGCCACGGCTGCGGCAGGTGACGCGGAATATGTGCTCTACCTGGGCACGAACGACAAGGACACGAACCAGCCCGTGTATTCCCGCGAGGAATCGAAGGAACGCGCGAAAGCCATTCTCATGAAGAACTTCGGCGGCTACACGATCCAAGAGGCCGAAGGCGGCTGGAAGGGCGACGACGGCAAGGAGTACCAGGAGTACACGCTGGTCATCTACCTGAGCGACACCGACATCGACACGGTGCACGCAACGGCCAAGGAGTTCATCGACGAGTTCCACCAGAGCTCGGTGCTCATCAACACCCAACGCGTTGAAACCGAGTTCTACGACGGCAAATAGCGGAAACGACTCGATCGAGCAGGGCGAAGTCGCGCGCCAGCGCGTCGACAAAACCCCAGAACGTAGCCAAGGATGTGCTTGACTACGTTCTGGGTACAAAAAACGCGGGTCAAGCTTGTGTCTGACCTGCTGTTTTCGTGATAGAGCAGAGGGGGATCGGGCGTATTCGCTTTGCGAATCCGCTGCCCTGCGCCCGCCTGTCGGCGAGCTCGGGCATACGGGATACGGCGTGCATGGTTGGATAATTGCAGGTGATGTCGACGGCCCGCTGTAATGGCTTTTTTCATACCATGTTCTGGCCATAATTATCTGCGTTATAGAGCGTTTTCAAGTCGGTCAAAATCACGGTTTATACCGCTTCCGATAAGTCATATGGAAAACGAACAAAGGAGACCAGGCATGTCATACAGCGTCACACGAGATGAAGAGCGCCTGATCGTTCGCGTGGGCGGCCGCCTCGACGCCCAGAGCTCTCCTCTGCTCGCCGACGAGATGCGCGGGATGCTCGACGATGTCGCGGAAATCGACTTTGACCTGAGCGAACTCGAGTACATCTCGAGCGCGGGCATGCGCGTTTTGCTCGCCAGCTACAAGCTCATGCAAAAACGCGAAGGGACGATGCAGGTCGAAAACGCCCAGGACAGCGTCCTGGAGACGCTGCAGATGTCCGGGTTCGCGTCGCTGTTCGCCATGGGCGATTGAGCCGCATGGCGCGCAACCCGCTTTCTGACGCTGGCTGCTTGCTGGGAACGGGAGAGAAAACCCACCTGCAAACCGACGTGATACACTAATCGTGCAAATCAGCTCGCCCGCGAAAAGAAAACCATGCCCGAAACCGCAATCAGCTCGCCAAGCAAAACAAACTCGGTCGTGAAAAGCCGCATCAGGCGAATCGGCAAGATCATCCGGACATTCTGCATCGTGGTCCGCATCATAAGCGTTGCGCTTTTGGCGCTGGCGCTGGTGGGGATCGCGGCGACATACGCTGGCCACGACTTAGGCAACACGCTTTCGGACCTGGCGGGCTCGTCGACGTTCGTGCAAGTCGTGGACGCCTCGATCGGCGCGGGATCGGTGCCCGACCGCGATTTGCGCATGATCAACCTGTTCGCTTTCGCGTTGTCGCAAGCCGTGTTCCTCGCGTTCATCTCGGTGCTCAACGGCCTGGTGCGCGACATCACCGAAAACGAGAAGCCCTTCCGCGTGGAAACCGCCAAGCAACTGCGCCGCAACACGTTCTGGCTCGTGCTCTTGATATTCTGGAACGTCTTGGCGGGCGCCATCATCCTGCTTATCGCGCTGCTGTTGTCCTACCTCATCGAATACGGCGCCTACCTGCAGGAAAAAGCCGACGAGACCACGCGCATCCAGGAGCAGGTCATTATCTCGCTCGCTGAAATCACCGAGAACAAATCGGGTCAGACCGGCCAGCACGTGCGCCGCGTCGCTGAGTACACGCGCATCCTAGCCGACGAGCTCGGCTACCCGCAAGAGCAACTCGACGCCATCCGCCTGGCATCCACCATGCACGATATCGGAAAGCTGCTCGTGCCGACCGAGATCTTGGAGAAGCCGGGGCGCCTGACCGACGAGGAATTCGCCATTATCAAGCAGCACACGACCGATGGCGGTCGCCTGCTCGAAAACGTCGATGGCGACGTAATGCGCCTTTCGCGCACGATCGCAGTTGACCACCACGAACGCTGGGATGGCGGCGGCTACGCCCAAGGCAAGGAAGGTGACGAGATCAGCTTCGAAGGCCGCATCGTCGCCGTCGCCGACGTGTACGACGCCTTGACCAGCCGCCGCTCATATAAGGAAGCATGGGACGACCGCGAGGCGTACGACGAGATCGTGCGCTGCTCGGGCACGCAATTCGACCCGCAGGTCGTCGAGGCGTTCAAGAACCGCTACGACGAAATCAACGCCGTCCGCGAACAGCTAGCCGACAACATCGAGCAATAAAAGAACCAAAAGGGGAGTATCCCCAATTGGTTCATGCTCTGAAAACCTGGTCTCTTTGGGCTGGGAAGGATGTCCCGTGGAAAGGACAGGCAGGTTCGTTTGTGCTACAGTTTCCACAGCACGCAACGTCGAGGGGAGCAACTATGGCCGCTAACGGCAAGCAGAAGCTGAAACTGCTGTACCTGTACCAAATGCTCGACGAGCAGACCGACGCCGAGCACGGGCTTTCCATGACCCAGATCCTGGAAAAGCTCGAGGAGCAGGGCATCACGGCAGAGCGCAAGGGCATCTACAAAGACCTGAACGTCCTGCGCGAGTTCGGCTGCACCATCGAAACCATCCAGCACGCACCCGTGGAGTACACGATGCAGAAGGCGGGCCTGAGTCTTCCCGAGCTGACGCTGCTCGTCGACGCGGTGCAGTCGAGCCGCTTCCTCACGCAGCGCACGGCTGATCGCCTGGTGAAGAAGCTGTCGGCCCTGGCAAGCGTCCACGAGCGCGAGACGCTGAAGCGGCGCGTGCACGTCGACGGCCGCGTGAAGAGCCAGTCGGATTCGGTCTTCTACAACGTCGACACGATCCACGAGGCCATGCGGCTGAAACGCAAGGTGGCGTTCCTCTACTACAAGCTCGGCAACGACATGAAACCCCTGGCGCAACACGACGGCAAGCTCTACGTGCAGACGCCGGTGCACGTCGTGTTCGCGAACGGCTATTACTACCTCATCGCCTGGTCTGACAACCGCGGCGATTTCGTGCGCTTCCGCGTGGACCGCATGAGGCTGCTCCAGGTTTCCGACGAGAAGGCCACGCGCAACCAGCAGATCGCCAACTACGACTTCGAGGACTTCGCCTACCAGGCTTTCGGCATGTTCGAGGGCAAGCCGGTGTGCGCGAAGCTGCGCGTGGCGCCCGACGCCATGGACCTCGTCGCCGACCGCTTCGGCACCGAAGTCCCCGTGCGACCGCGCAACGCCGGCTGCGCCGAAGTGTCCGTCACCGTGCGCAAGAGCGCCCAGTTCTTCGGCTGGGTAGCAGGCATGAACGGCGCAATCACCATAGCCGGCCCGAAGAGCCTCGCCGAGGAATACCGCTCCTGGCTGCAAGACCTAGCCGCGCAAGCCTAGCACCACCCGCACAGACTCTCAGGTTTAGGACCAAAAGGGGATACTCCCCTTTTGGTCCTTTTGGGCTGGATGGGCGCTTACTTCTGGGAGCGTTGCTCGATGAGGGCTTCTAGGGTGGCGAATAGCTCGTCGGCATCGACGGGCTTGCTCAGGTGGGCGTCGAGGCCGGCTTTCATGCTGCGCTGCACGTCGTCGTCGAAGGCGTTGGCGGTAAGCGCGATGATGGGG
Source organism: uncultured Coriobacteriaceae bacterium (assembly GCA_902788545.1). Classification (GTDB taxonomy): domain Bacteria; phylum Actinomycetota; class Coriobacteriia; order Coriobacteriales; family Eggerthellaceae; genus UBA9715. The sequence continues at coordinate 170 of CADAKR010000162.1, read as the reverse complement.
ATGTCGGCGGAATCCTCCCTGTCCATTCCCCGGATGGCCTCCGTCGCCTCCAGGCCGTTGAGCACGGGCATGCGCATGTCCATGAGGACGGCGCTGTAGTAACCCGGCTCGTGGCTGGCGAATTTGTCCACCGCCACCTGGCCGTTCTCGGCGATGTCGACCTCCATCTC
>CADAKR010000161.1 GCA_902788545.1 uncultured Coriobacteriaceae bacterium | reverse complement strand
TTCGGTCCGCGCCGCCTTCGGCAGCGTCTCGCAACGCGTCGCGCACGAAACCGACCTGCCGATCCTCCTCGTGAAATAAACATCTCGCCTCGGGCTTTTGGTCCCTTTTGCTACCCCGGCCCGAAAGCCCGAGGCGAAGAGCATGTGCGTTACTGCAGCTCGAACGTTAGCAAGACGGGGTTGTGGTCGCTGAACTGGAATTCCGTGTCGATGTTTTGGGCGGACGCTTTCACATTGTCCGACACGACGAACCCGTCGACGGTCACCGTGTAGGTGTGGCCCTTCTCATAGGGGATGTCGTTGTTGCGGCAGGTGGGCACAGCTTCGATGTTGTCGGGACGCACGACCGAAAACCCCGAGGGGAGTAGCGTCTCGTCGAATCTCGAAACCCAGGTGGGCGGTTGGAAGTCGGATTCGTAGAGCTCCAAGCTGTCGCCGAGGGCGTGGTTCCAGTCGCCGCCTACGATGACGTAATCGCCTTCGGCGGCCTCTTTCGTCATGACGCTCGTCAGCAATCCGAATTGCATCGCCCTGATTTCACCGGTCTTGTCGTAAGCCGAAATGTGGCTGTTGATCAGCACGAGTTCCTTGCCGTTGTCGACTGGCAGGCGCTCGACGAGGAAGCAGCGGTCGAGGTCGAAGAATTTCGTGGGGAAGGACTCGTCGATGGGGTAGCTATGCCGCATGGCGTCTTTCACATGCGCGCTGCCGATTGTCAGCAGGCCCGCGTTCACGGTCCCATGGTGGTCGGTGAGGGGGTACGCCAGGTAGCTGCTGTGGAAGTTCGAGGCGAATGCTGAGCTGAACAGGGGAAACGCTTCTTCGATGGCGGCTTTTTGGTCAACTTGGTAGCTGCGCGTGGAGTTGACGTCGACCTCTTGGAGGATCGCGAAATCGATGCCGAGGCCCTCGAGGGTCTCGATGGCGCCCTTCGTGCAGTTCAAGACGCTTTCCTTGCTCACCGCGGTGGCATGTGAGCCCACGGTGGGCTTTCCATCTTTCGTCGTGCCCTCGTCCATGAAGAACGTGTAGTCGGGCGTGTAGGCGCCAAACCCGATGTTGTAGGTGGCTGCTTTGTAGGGGGTTTGCGCCTTCAGCGTGGCCGAAGGGTTGTTCTCGACTTCGACCGGCTGAGCATCTGCGATGCGATAGTAGGAGACCTCCAAGTAGATGATGTAGCCGCCGACCACCACAATGGCAAGTGCAAGGATTATGCCGATGACCTGCAGAACGCGTTTCGCCACTTTGGGCATGGTTGCCTCCCTTGTTGCGCTTCGCGATGGGGGAGATGCCTGCATGCGCATCTCCATACGCTGCCTTTTGGGCACATCCTCCCGAGAATGCGCCAACGGGCGCCCCTTCATCCGCGCATTATACGTTACCCTGTGGACATGACCTTTGGAAGGGGGAGAAATGAAACGAATCATGACCGGTGTTTTCGCCATCGTCTGCGCGGGTGTCTTGTGCGTGGGGCTTGCGGGATGCGGTGGCGGCTCGAAATCGGCTTCGAGCGCGTCGGCGAGCGCGTCTGCCAGTGCCAGCGCGTCGGCGGCTGCGTCGTCGAGCGCGGCGAGCTCCTCGGCTGCCTCCGCTGACGAGTACGTCGATCCCGCCACGATCAACCCCGGTTGGCTCGATAGCGATGTGCGCACGTCCGATGTGTGGTTCTTGAACGGCGACAAGTCGGCTGGCGGCATCTTCTTCACCAACGCTGCTAACGAGGCGGGCCTGTCCTACACGAAGGTCGATGCCAACGACCAAGATGGCGACAGCGAGTTCAACCTCGTCATCACCGAGGACAAGCATTTGCGCACGGCCGGCAACACCGCGCCCAAGATCGACATCGTGTTCGATGACGTCATGACCTGCTACGACTATGTCAACGGCAACTTCTACATCCGCGGCGACCTGAAAGAGCTCACGTCGATGATGGCGGGCAAGACGTACAAGGCCGAGGAGCGCGACGACGTCGAGATGACGTTCAACGAGGACGGCACCTACGTCGAGACCGTCAAGGGCAAGTCCGAGACAGGCACGTGGAAGATCGCCGCCGCGACCGTCGTCGAGATGACGTACGATTCCGACGGCTACGTCGAGGAATACCGCATGACCATCGACAACGGCACCGTGCCCCGCCTCATGGACAGCGGTTGGAAGTACTATTCCCTCGTGAAATAGAAGCTGTTAGTGGGCGTCTGCCTCGGAGGTGGACGCCCGCCTCCGAGGCAGACGCCCAGCTATTCGTTACGAGAGCTTGCTCCAGGCGCTGTTCGGTGAACGGGCCTTATGCCTGCCGTTGAGTCGCCCTGCTCTTGTTTAGTACACCATGCTCATGGCCTCGCGCACCTCGTCGAGGGTGGCGTTGGCGATCTCGTTCATGCGGCGATTGCCTTCGCGCAGCACGTCCTTCACGTAGTCGAGGTCTTGCTCGTATTGCGCGCGGCGCTCGCGGTGCGGGGCCAAGAACTCGTTCACGCTTTCGGTCACGATACGCTTGAGCATGCCCGCGCCGCCGTCGCCGATCTCGGCGGCGATTTCCACCTCGGAGCGGCCCGAGCACAGGGCGGCCGTGGTCAGCAGCGCGCTGACCTCGGGGCGGTTTTCCTTGTCGAACGTGATGTTGCGGTCGGAGTCGGACTTCGATTTCTTGATGAGCTTGGCGGCTTCTTCGGCCGTGGCGCCCAGCATGATGGAATTGCCGTAGCTCTTCGACATCTTGCGGCCGTCCAAACCGGGGATCTCGATGGCGTCGGACAGGATGCCGTCGGGCTCGGGGAACACCGGCGCGTAGCGGTCGTTGAAGCGACGCGCGATGAGGCGCGTCTGCTCGATGTGCGGCAGCTGGTCCTTGCCGACGGGCACGATGTTGCCCTTGCAGAACAAGATGTCGCACGCCTGGTGCACGGGATAGGTCAGAAGCAGGCCGGTCAAAGCGTGGCCCGACGCCTCTTGTTCGGCCTTCACCGTGGGGTTGCGCTGCAGCTCGGACTCGCTGACGAGCGACAGGAACGGCAGCATCAGCTGGTTGAGCGCCGGAATGGCCGAGTGCGTGAAGATGGGCGTCTTTTCCGGGTCGATGCCGGCGGCCAGGTAATCCATGACCATGTTGTACACGTTGTCCTGGATGTGCTCGGTCGTGTCGCGGTCGGTGATGACCTGGTAGTCGGCGATCAGCACGTAGCACTGGATGCCCAGGTTCTGGTATTCCACGCGGTGCTGGATGCTGCCGAAGTAATGACCCAAGTGCAGGCGGCCCGTGGGGCGGTCGCCCGTGAGCATCGTGTACTTCTCGGGATGGTTGGGCAGGTCCGCGCGAATGTCATCGGAGCGCTTCTTGCTCGCCAGGAACGTATCGGAGTATTCGGCCATCAGGCGTCCTTTCATAAAAAGAAGCTCCCGGGTTTTCCCGGGAGCCCCCGTTGTTCGTGGTGGACGCTACAGGATTTGAACCTGTGACCCCCGCCGTGTGAAGGCGATGCTCTCCCGCTGAGCCAAGCGTCCATGTGCGGATATGTATTGTAACGAAGCGGCGAGATGTGCGCAAGGCGGCTCCGCAAAACCGCTACACCAAAGGGCCCTTACGTGCAGCCTTCTAGAAGGCATTCGTGGTGCCTATTGTCCCGTTTTGCTACGAAAAGTTGACCTACACCCTTTCAGTTGCTAAGGTTTTCGAAGGTTAGCAGACACGACATGTTGCGGTGCAAATGCGTCGATAACGCGTCGGCTGTATAAGGCGAACTCTCACAAGGCTGGGAAGTGGGACATGTCAGGGAGGCGATGATTCGGAATGAATGGCATGCAGGCGAAAGGCGCTCGTTGGGCGTTGGCAATCGTGCTCGCGCTGGTGTGCGCCGTCGTGGTGGCACTGCCCGTGCTGGCTTCGGCCGATACCGAGCCCGAAACGGCTCAGGTCGGCGAGGTCGTCGACAAGCAAGCGGATGATGCCGACAAGCAGGGGGATGAAGCCGCCAAGAAAGCCACCGGCGCTGATGAGCAGGGCATGGAAGCCATGGATGGTCCTGAGGGCTGGGAGTACCGCGGCACCGTTTATAGCACTTTGGAAGAAGCGCAAGCTGCTGCTGGCGAAGGCAACTATGGAGATATTCATCCTGTCAATCAGAAT
>CADAKR010000160.1 GCA_902788545.1 uncultured Coriobacteriaceae bacterium | reverse complement strand
GCAAGGAAGTCGAGTTCTCGATCAGCCGCATCGCGCAGCTCGCCCGCGCGGCCGGTATCCACCTCATCGTGGCAACGCAGCGTCCTTCGGCCAATGTCGTCACGGGCCTCATCAAGGCCAATATCACGAACCGCATTGCATTCAATGTGGCATCCGGGCTCGATAGCCGCGTCATCCTCGACACGTCTGGCGCCGAAAGCCTCATCGGAAACGGCGACCTTCTGCTCTCGAGGCCCGAGCTTGCCAAACCGCTCCGCGTTCAGGGCTGTTACACATCTGACGAGGAGATCGCAGCCGTGGTCGCAGCCATCAAAACCCAGGGCGAGCCCGAGTATCATTCCGAGATCCTGAAGACGAACCTCATCACGCTCGGCGATTCCATGCCCGATGGCTCCGGTGGCGCCGGCGGTGATGACGATCCGCTGCTCTGGGAAGCGGCCGAAATCGTCGTTTCAAGCGGTTTGGGTTCGACTTCCAACATTCAGCGAAAGCTGAAAGTGGGCTATTCACGTGCCGGTCGTATAATGGACATGCTCGAGGAAAAAGGCGTCGTCGGCCCTCCGAACGGAAGCAAGCCGCGCGATGTTCTCGTCGACGCCATGGAGCTCGAGGCTCTGAAGGCGTTTGAAGAGTCCGATGGGTAACGTGCGTTAGGAGTGGACGTGTCTCAGGTAACGTCTGGAAAAGTGCTCCGCGAAACTCGCGAACGGAAGGGTTACGACCTTACGACCGTCGCGCGTCGCCTGCGCATTCGGCCCGATATCCTGCGCGCCATCGAAGCGGGCGACTACAGCAACATGCCACCGCGCGGATACACGCGCAACATGGTTAACGCCTATGCTCGTCTTTTAGGCCTCAACCCGACCGAGATCGTGAACATGTACCTGGACGAAGCGTATGCGATGCAGGTCGAGAAAGCGCGTGGGCGGGCGCCATCGAGCGGGTTCGACATGGAGCGCGCGAGCCGAAACGGTCGTTCAGGCCGGGGCAGGGGCCGAGGCGTGCGCGATCTTTCCGCCAATAGCGACAACGGCAGAGACGATTCGTACGAGACCGTGAGGCCCATACGCACGAGCGCCGATGGCCGTTACACGCGTGCCCTTTACGACGATCGCACGCGGTTTTCCCACGACGGCTACGGTTTGACGCGCGAGCGCGCTCAACGCCCCGGCAAATCCGAGCGGGATTTCATGAGCCATCACTCGGGTTACTCGGCAACAGACATCGGCAAGGTTGACCCCCCAACAAGTCGAATCGGCCGCGAAGTGCGCGTCGGGCAAACGCCCATGGAATACTCCGCCTCGCGCGTGCCGTCGTTCTTGCAATCGAAAGTGGCCATCGGCATCATTGCCGCAGTTCTGGTCGCTATCGTGCTCATCGTCGTGTTCGTCGTCTTCGGAAACAAGAGCGCTCCTGTGGAAGACGACGTGAAGAAGCTTCCCGTGTCCGGAATCAGCGACACGACGGGCACGGCTGATAACGAGGACACGACGGGTCTCGTCGAGGTCGCGCCCACAAGCGCCCGCGTTGCCATAACGGTGAAGCAGGGCCAGGATTGCTACCTCGAGGCCTATTCGAACAATACGACGACCCCGTACATGCTCACCGGCCCCGCGCAAGAGAGCATTGAGGTCACGGGCGTGTGGACCATTGCCACCTGGACGCCCGAGAACGTGACGGTCACGGTTGACGGTCAAGCTGTCGAGCTGAAGTCGAATGACCAGTACAACGGCATGTACGCGTACACGGTCGATTTCCCCGCCATGCTGAAGCAGTGGCGCGAGACCCACACGTCGCGCGAGGCGCAGCGCTCTGCTGCCGTAAGCGCGGCCGAAAACGCACCTTCGCAAGCATCGCCTTCGGCTGCCGCTCCAGCTGCGCAAGAACCCGAGCAGCCCCAGGAAGAAGAGCCGCAAGAGGAAGCGCAAGACGAAGAGCATGACGAGGGGCGGCAAGGCGAGCAAAACGAATAGTATTGAGTGACGATAAGGCGAAGCGGGACATGGCCTAAATCAATTTACCGGCACCTGCGAACCACGAAGGAAAGAGAGGAACCATGGCGAAAGAATCGAGCTTCGACGTTGTTTCGACCATTGACATGCAAGAAGTCGACAATGCGTTTCAGCAGGCGAAAAAGGAGCTGACCCAGCGCTACGACCTCAAGGATGCCGGCGCTCAGATCAGCTTCGACAAAGCGGGCAAGACGATGACGGTCAAGGCTCCGAGCGATTTCACTGCCGGGCAGGTCATCGATGTCATATCCTCGAAGCTCGTGAAGCGAAAGATCGACCTCGCCGCTGTGCGCTGGGGCGATGCCCAGGCTTCGGCGGGACAATCGGTGACCCGAACCGCCACCATCGTCGAGGGCATCGACCGCGATACCGCCGGCGCCATCAACAAGGACATCAAGGCGTTGAAGCTCAAGGTGAAAGTCCAGATCGAAGGTGACCACCTGCGCGTCAGCTCGGCCTCGCGCGATACCCTGCAAGAAGTCATATCGTTTCTGAAGGGACAGGATTACGGTCAGCCCCTGCAGTACACGAACTATCGGTAGGCGCGATGTCAGAGCACGTCTCCATCGGGAAATCAGTCGCGTTCATCACCATGGGCTGCGCCAAGAACGAGGTCGACAGCGATCATATGGCATTGCGCCTTGCGGCAGCCGGATACGCCATTTCTGACGACCCAGAGGACGCCGATGTGGTCGTCGTCAACACGTGCTCGTTCATCCAGGCGGCAACCGAGGAGAGCATCGAAGCCGTCCTCGAAGTGGCGGGATATGATTCCGTAGCATCAGGAAACGCCCATCTTGTCGTCGCCGGGTGCATGCCCGCCCGATACGGATCGGATTTGGAAGCCGAGCTCACCGAGGCAAGCGGGTTTGTCCCCTGTTCTGACGAATCAAAGATCGTCGGGATCGTCGATGGCATCCTTGGCATAGAACGCGTTGCAGGCGGCGGCACCGCCGTGCCCCTTGAAGGCGGGTTCGACCGCGTTTCAGCTTACGTGAAGATATCCGATGGCTGCGATCGCTTTTGCTCGTATTGCACGATTCCCTTTATCAGAGGGCGCTACCACTCGTTTTCGCTCGACGAGATCGATGGCGAAATCGACCGCGTGGCATCCTGCGGGGCACGTGAAATCGTGCTGATCGCCCAAGACACGGGACGTTGGGGCGCCGATTTCGAAGAGCCCTCGTCGCTTGCCGAGCTCGTGTCGCACGTGGCCCAAAGAAGGCCCGACCTTTGGTTTCGCATCATGTACATACAGCCTGAAGGCGTGACGGATGCGTTCATAGAGGCGGTGGCTTCCCACGATAACGTGTGCGATTACTTCGACATACCGTTCCAGCATGCAAGCGAGCGCATCCTTAAGGCGATGAACCGTAAAGGCACTTCCCGGGAACATCTGGAACTCATCTCGCGCGTGAGGAAGCGCATCCCCCACGCCACGTTGCGCACGACGCTCATCGCCGGATTTCCCGGCGAGACCGACGAGGATTTCGCCGAGCTCTGCGATTTCGTGGAAGATGCCGACCTCGATTACGTGGGCGTTTTCCCGTATTCGCGTGAAGAGGGGACGCGTGCGCACGACCTTCCCGACCAGGTCGATGAAGACGTGAAGCTCATGCGGACCCAGGAAATACGCGATTTGGCAGATACGGTGTGTTCCGCGCGTATCGCCACTCGCATCGGGGAGGAAGTCGACGTGCTCGTGTGCGGGCGCGAGGAAGATGGCCAGTTGTTCGGACGCGCCATGAGCCAAGCGCCTGACGTCGATGGCGTAACATACCTTGATGCTGGAGAGCCGGCGGAAATCGTGCGCGTGCGCATCGACGATACGCTCATGTACGAAATGGAAGGAACGGTGCTTTCGTGAGCGAGGCGAAACAGTCGGAAAACCAGAAGCTCTGGACGCCGTCGAACATCATCACCATAACGCGCATCCTGCTCGTCCCCGTGTTCGTTGCGGCGCTTCTGGCACCCTGGCCCGAATGGTTCGGGATGAACGCCGCTTTCAGCAATGACTGGAAGAGCATCATCGCCGCCGGCATCTTCGTCCTCATTTCCTGCACGGACTGGCTTGACGGGTACCTGGCGCGCTCGAGGAACGAGATCACCGAC
>CADAKR010000159.1 GCA_902788545.1 uncultured Coriobacteriaceae bacterium | reverse complement strand
TCCCCGAGTTCGTCGGCCGTATCCCGGTCATCACGTCGCTGTCGGCGCTCACCGAGGACGAGCTCATGCGCATCCTCATCGAGCCGAAGAACGCGCTCGTCAAGCAATACAAGAAGATGTTCGAGTTCGAGGACTCCACGCTCACCTTCACCGACGGGTCGCTGCGCGCCATCGCGCACGAGGCTGTCGAGCACGGCACGGGCGCGCGCGGGCTGCGTTCCATCTGCGAGCGCGTGCTGCTCGACGTGATGTACGACCTGCCCGAGCAAGAGGGCGCTACCAGCGTCGAGCTGCGCGCAAGCGATATCACCGGTGAGACGAAGCCGGAGATCAAGGCTGTGTAGGCGGGTCTTTTCCCCACGCAAGGAAGGACGCCAGCGGAACGATTCCGCTGGCGTCCTTGCATCTAGGCTGTGAACGAGCGCTATTTATCCATCGACCATGTGGCCACGTAGCTGAGCACGGCCTCATCGGTGGAACGGGTTCCCCATGCGGTGATGAGGACGCAGGAGTTGGCGTCTTTTTCGATCGCGATGTTGGTAATGTCCACGTTGTCAGCAGAGCTGCACGCGACAATGGAGGCGTTCTTCCCGTTGAACGTCGTCTTCTGGATGTCGGGCGTCGTGTAGTTGTCGGTTTCGCCGCGATACTTGTACAAAAGCTCGTCCGCCTTGTCGGTGTACTTGCACGGGAATGTTTCGAGCGTGATCGAGCTCGAATAGGCCCAATGCGACTCGACGCTCGATGTGAACTCGGTCGTGGGGTCGACAAGGTAGGTCATGGCAGACGCTTCCACGACGCGAGAATCGAGTTTGGACGTGAAGTCCTTCCAGTCGGACGGCACGGAAACGTAGCCGGTCTTGGCGCTGCCGAAACGCTGGGATTGGCCGAGGTTCGCCGGAGAGGCGCTTGACGAGCTGGTCGTTTGCGATGCGCTGGAAGCGCTCTTCGAACTCGTCGTGCTCGTGGTAGTCGCCTTGCCGGCTTCCGATGCAGACGAAGCGCTTTCGGCGGCGCTCGACACCGCGGCGCCGCTCGCGCTCGACGCGCTCGACGCGCTCGATGCGCCCGAGCCGCATCCCATAATTCCCACAACCAGCAATGCCGACATGACAGTGATTGCGATCAGCTTGACGATGCCTTTCATCATGAGCTCCTTCCAACGGGCCGACGATGGCGCGGATGCCGTGACAATACTATACAACTAAAGGGGATTGCCGTCCGAACGCGCTCGGCGTCATCCGTCTTCTATACTCGTGAAAAAGGGGAGCGACTGGGGTAATTGCGCTAAAATGTGCTGACATGTTTCAAGAGTCCGAGGAGCACCTACATGGCTGAAGAAGGCAAGAAGATCGACTACGATTTCGCGGCGCACGAGACGCCGCTGTTCAACGCATGGAACGAGGCGGGGTACTTTCACCGCAGCCCCGGCCGTGGCGAATACGCCGACCATCCGTACACCATCGTCATCCCGCCGCCCAACATCACGGGCGTGCTGCACATGGGCCATGCGCTCAACGACACCATCCAGGACACCTGCACGCGTCACGCGCGCATGCAGGGTCGCCCGACGCGCTGGATCCTCGGCACCGACCATGCTGGCATCGCCACGCAGACCAAGGTCGACAAGAAGCTGGCCGACGAGGGCATCTCGCGCCTGCAGATCGGCCGCGAGGCGTTCATCGAGGAATGCTGGAAGTGGCGCGAAGAATACGGCAACACCATCGTGAACCAGATCAAGGGCATGGGGTGCTCCTGCGATTACGACGACGAGCACTTCACGCTCGATCCCGACTATGCGCGCGCCGTGCGCCAGGTGTTCGCCGACTGGTACCACGACGACCTGATCTACCGCGGCAAGCGCATCGTGAACTGGTGCCCGCATTGCACGACGGCCATTGCCGACGACGAGGCCGAATACGTTGATGAATCAGGTCACCTCTGGCATCTGCGCTACCCGCTCGTCGAGCCGGTCGACGGGCACGAGTACATCGTCGTGGCCACCACGCGCCCCGAGACCATGCTCGGCGACACGGGCGTGGCGGTCTCTCCCAAAGACCCTGACAAGAAGAAGTTCGTGGGCGCGAAGGTCCGCCTGCCCCTCGTCGATCGCGAGATCCCCATCTTCGAGGACTTCGTCGTCGACGCCGAGTTTGGCACCGGCTTCGTGAAAGTCACGCCCGCACACGACCCCAACGACTGGGGCATGGGGCAGCGCCACGACCTGCCGCGCATCAACATCTTCGACGAGACGGCCCATGTGGTGGAAGGCTACGGCAAGTTCTCCGGCATGGATCGCGACGAGGCGCGCGAGGCCGTTGTCGAGGCATTCGAGGAGCTGGGCCTGCTCGAGGGCATCGAGGACCACGCTCACTCCGTCATGACGTGCTACCGGTGCCACACGAAGCTCGAGCCGTGGGAATCCGAGCAGTGGTTCGTGGCCGTCGACGAGCTGAAGAAGCCGGCCGCCGCCGCAGTCGAGACGGGCGAGATCAAGTTCCATCCCGAGCGTTGGAAGCAGGTCTACCTGGATTGGCTGGCCAACCTCAAGGATTGGTGCATCTCGCGCCAGCTGTGGTGGGGCCACCGCATCCCGATGTACTACTGCGACGAGTGCGGCTGGGAAGACGCCTGCGTGGACGAGCCGCAGGCTTGCCCGAAATGCGGCGCCACCCCGCGCCAAGACACCGACGTGCTCGACACCTGGTTTTCCAGCCAGCTATGGCCGTTCGCCACGCAAGGCTGGACCGACCGCGATACCGTCAGCGACGAGATCGCCGCAACCTACCCGACGCAGGTGCTCTCCACGGCCCGCGACATCATGGGCTTGTGGGTCGCCCGCATGGTCATGGCTTCGGAGTACTGCACGGGCCAGATTCCCTACGAGCATGTCATCATCCACCCGACGGTCATGGGCGCAGATGGAAAGCCCATGTCGAAGAGCCGCGGCAACGGCGTCGACCCGCTGCGCCTCATGCGCGATTACGGTGCCGACGGCATGCGCTTCGGCCTGCTCATGCAGGTGACGGGCTCGCAAGACCTGAAGTTCAACGAGGATAAGCTCGTCAGCAGCCGCAACTTCGCGAACAAGATCCGCAACGCCGCACGCTTCGTGGGGCTTAACCTGGAAGGCTTCGAGCCGGGTGAACCCAGCGTCACCACGCCGGTCGACCGCTGGATCTTCAGTCGCCTGGCCAAGCTCGTGTCCAAGCTCGACGGACTCTACGAAGAGTTCGAGTTCGGCGAGATCACGCGCGAGTTGTACGCGTTCTTCTGGAACGAGTTCTGCGATTGGTACATCGAGTTCTCAAAGGGCCGCCTTGCCGCCGACAACGATGCGGCCGACCGCCTGGCCTGCCAACGCAACCTGATGTTCGTGCTTGACCAGGCCATACGCCTGCTGCATCCGATCATGCCATTCGTGACCGAGGAGATTTACCAGGACCTGCCGTTCGACCGCGCCGCCTCGCCGTACCTCATCGGCGCCCAATGGCCCGATGCGGATGCGCTCTCCAAGTACGTCGACGATGCCGCCGAGCGCGCCATCGACTTGGTGTGCGAGGTCGTCACGGCCGTGCGCTCGACGCGCGCCCGTTACCGCCTCTCGCCCAAGCAGCCGCTCGAAGCGGTGGTGAAGGTCTCTGCCGCCGATGTGGCGTTGCTCGAGGCCCAACGCTCGCTCGTCGAGAACATGGGCAACACCTCGTCGCTGTCCATCGCCGCCGATGCCGAGAAACCTGCCGCCTCCACGGTGGTGCTCGGCAGCGGCATCGAGTCGTTCGTCGTGCTGGCCGGCCTGGTCGATTTCGAAGCTGAGCGCGCCCGCCTGGCAAAGGAACGCGAGGCATTGGCGAAAGACGAGGCGAAGCTGGCGAAGAAGCTTTCCAACGAGGGCTTCTTGGCCAAGGCCGCTGCCGAGATCATCGAGAAGGATCGCGCCATACATGCCGACCTTGCCGACAAGATCGCCCGCATAGACGAGCAACTCGCCGAGCTGGATTAAGGTAGTTGACGCGCTGTGCTGCATCTTTGTTATAATGGACGGCTGTAAACGTACTTCAAACGAAGAAGAGGGGAACCAATGAGCGAATTGATGTCCCAGCTGTGGACGCCCGAGCTGCAAACCGCGCTC
>CADAKR010000158.1 GCA_902788545.1 uncultured Coriobacteriaceae bacterium | reverse complement strand
TCGACGTCGAGGATCTGCGCCTTGTCCTTCTTCACGTCCTGCTTGGCGAAGTCCTGGAAGAAGCGGATTTTATAGCTGTCGCCATCGGCTTTTTCCAGGCGGAAGTGCGTCGATTCGCCCAGGTAGTACAGGATGAGGTCTTTCTGGTCGCCGTCGCCGTCGTCTTCGACGGAGACCGGCTTGTGCGAACCCGCCGGGCGGAAGCGCACCTTCACGCCGTCGAGATCGTCGCCGGGGACGCAGTGGTCGATGGTTTCCTCGCCATCGGCAGCCGTCATGGTGCCGGGGGCGAAAGCGGGCCCAGCAGCATTATCCTGCGGGCTTGCCTCGGCAAAAGCCGTGGCCGTGGCAACAGTCACGGCCAACGCGAGCGCCGCCGCAAACAACGCGGCCGCCAGCGATTTGGAACGACGAGCGGATGTCATTTCGCACCCCATTTCAAACGCGAGCAAGCGGCGCGTCTCCAGCATGCCTGCACGCCGCATGATAAAACCTGTTCAGACTGTAATTCGTTACTGTTCATTATACGTGCAAGCCACCTTTAGCCTTTCACTTCGTTTTCGCCGGCTGCGCGCTTGCGCGGTTGCGCTGTTGCGCGGGCGCTGCTGTCGCCGTAATCGCATGGTTGCCCGAGGAAGTTGACGCCGCCGACGATCGCTTCGAACAGGCCGTCGTCTGCGGCAGCTTGCGCGAACGCAGGCAGGGTTTCTTGCGCCTTCGACTTTGACTGCGCGTACAGCTCGTCGAAGCTGGCGCTGACGACTTGGCCCTTCACGAACGCATGCGGCCAGGCAATGTGGTCGTCGTTCGTGAAAGACGTGTGCGGGAGGGCCCCGGGCCTATGCGAAAGCGACCGAACGTAGGCCATGGCCGCCCCGCCCTTCGGAAGGAGGTCGAGGCGCCTGCGCAACCCCGAGCTCTTCGAGTCGAGCACCTTTTGGCTGGTTCGAAACAGGCCGACGGCCGTCGCAAACGCCGAATCCGGGCATTCCGTTTCGTACACCTGGCTGATGACATCGGCCAAGGCGCCCGATATGACGGCGAGGGCTTCGGGTGGGCAGCGCAGCATCGTCCTGTGCGGCGGCATTGCGGCGGCGGTGGTCCCGAGCTTGGTTGTGAGCATGTACTCGTCGATCGAGGTCTCGATGGTCGCGTGGGCCACGTGATGGGGCCATTCGCCCTTCAAGCGCTCGATGCCGATGCTGCAGATGGCGTGCTCCTGGGCGTAGACGAGCGGGTGCACGGTGGAATCCAGGATGAAGTGGCACAAGAACCCGAGCGCATAAGCCACAAGCACGGGGTCCTCGGCGCTCGCGACCAGCCGGTCGTGCATCGCCTGCAGGAGCGCTGCCGTGCGTTGGCGGTGCATGGTCTTGCCGATGCGCCTGATCGGGCGTTCCATTGGCGTGGCGGCGAGGTAGAAAAACGGATCGGGCCCCTGGTTGCCCAGCAGGAACGCGGCAAGGCCTTCTGGCCTGTCCCCTATTGCCTGCTCGGCGGCGCGGTAAGCGTCAGTTCCGAACACGTAATGCGTCGCGATTCCGGGCATGATGCAGCTGGCCCCCTTGGTTGGGATATCACCTGCTGTCCATTCTACGTGCGATTGCCGCGTATCGCCTGTTCGTTTTGGAGTTGTAACGAGCAGTGGCAGGCCAAACCGGACGCTGCGCTTCGAGCTGGACGTCCGACCCGCCCGCAAACCGGACGCTGCGCTTCGAGCCGGACGTCCGGCTCGAAGCGAAGCGTCCGGTTTTTGCAGCGACACGGTACAATGGGCGCGACGGCTGAAGGCTTCGACGAGAGGCGGAAACCATGAAGAAATTCCTGTTGGTTTTGCTTATGTGCGTCGCGTTCGCGCTGACAGTGGGACTTGCAGCTTGCGGCGGCTCTTCGTCGGACAGCGCGGCAAGTTCGGCAAGTGCGTCTGCGTCTGCATCCTCGAGCGCTGAGGACGCGGCCAAGGCCGAATACGACCATGCCGTCGCCCTGTTCGACGAGGGCAAGTTCTACAGCGCAAAAGCCGCCTTCGAGAAGAGCGGCTACAAGGATTGGGAACAGCGCGCCGCCGCATGCGTGCAGCCCATGCCCGAAACCGGCGAGCTCTCTCACGACGAGAACATGAGAAGCGACAAGATGATACTCGCCTTCAACGTGAACGAGGAGAACGGCGACATGGGCCGCTACATCACGGTGCTCACGAAAGACAACAAGCTGGTTGAAAGCCTGTTCGTCAAGGGCGCCGGCACAGTCGAGACGGGAATCCCGGGCGGCGAGTACTACGTGAAGTCCTCCTCGGGAACCGAGTGGTACGGCGCCGATGAACAGTTCGGCCCTGACGGACTCTACATCACCATGGTGTTCAACGAGGTGGAAGGCGACCCCAACCTTACGACGCTCAATGAGGGCTTCCGGCACGACATCACGATCAACAACGTCACGGGTGAAGGCCAGGGAGTGGCCTCAGAAGAGACCGGTTGGGACAAGCGAGCCTAGCCGCATTCTGCAAGCAAGCCATCCTGGCAAGCGCGCACCTGCCAGCGCATCGGTCGCCGGCAGGTGCGCTCTGTTTTCGCCATCGACAAAACCTGACATTCTTGCAGTAAAGTGCCCTTATCAAAACCCTGCGCCTTGCATGGGTGTCCCATTTTAGTCCCACCAAATGTTCAGCGCGAAGGCGACAATGCAAGCAACGCAGAGAGAAACGGAGCACGAGCATGAGAAGCCTTCACACCAACAGCGACTACTTCCGATTCCTCGACGGGCTAGACGGCGACTTCAGCCGCCACTCCACTTTGGCGACGATGATGCTGACGGTCGAATTCCCCGCTTTGAAATCCCAGGAAGCAAAGGCGATCTACTGCGATTGGCGCCACGGGAAGCGCCGCGCGCAGTCGGCCTGAGGCATTCCAGCGCGGCACGCGGGCAGTTCCCCCGGCACGCAGAGCGGTTCCCCCGGCACGCGGGCAGTTCCCCCAACGCCCGGGCGGTTCCCCCAACGCGCCAAACATGAGAAGATGGTGCGGCACGCGCAAACCGACGACGACGGGGGCCGACATGAGAGAGCTGCAGCTGCATAGGGTATACAAGCATTTCAAGGGCGATTGCTATCTGGTGGAGGACGTCGCGCGCCACTCCGAAACCGACGAGGAGCTCGTGATTTACCGCAAGCTCTACGAAGACGGCTCGCTTTGGGCCCGCCCGAAAGACATGTTCCTGGCCGAAGTCGATCGCGACAAGTACCCCGACGCCACGCAAACATACCGCTTCGAGCTGCAGGATATCCCCAGCGTCGCCCACCACGACGACTAGCGCCAATCGGCAAGCAACTTGCGCCGCAACTCCGCCCGCCGATACTCCCACCTCGGGTCGTTCCCCCGTGCGCGCACGCCCAGCATACGCTGCAGGCCCCGAGCAAACGCATCGAACTCGTCAACGTTCATAAGCTGTGGACGCGTAAGCGGAAGCACCCTCACATTTGCCACGGTAAGCTCGACTTCGCGTTTCGAATCCCGGTACCGGGACCATTCTCCGCTATGCGCCTCATCGCTGTTGTATTCGACGTCGACATTCGCACCAGACCAAAAGAGATCCGGATACCTTTCCTTTGTACCATCAGGATTTCGCACGATGAGCTTTGGGTTCAGCGTCGGCCTTGGCAGCCCATACCCACCAAGGCGTTTTGGCAGGCATAGCAGCAGGTAAACCGCGGTTTCCATGGGTGTGGGTGCAGCCATGAAACATGCGGTGCAGCCCCACGAAAGGGGTGGGGTCCCCCTATTGAATCCCCAGCCCATGCTTGACATTCTCTTTGAAGTATGGTATGCTGAAAGTACAATCTTTTTTACCGGAGGTCCACAGCAATGGCACTGTTAAATTCCAGCAAGAAAACGCCTGAAGCACATCAGCCGGACAGCAGCGATTTTATCGTCGAGCCGACACTCGACCGCAAGGAGATCATCGAGCTGCTGGACGCGGAATGCCCCGGCGGTGAAAAGAACGGAGAATGGCTTCTGTTCCGCGAGCATGACCTGCGCGTGACCGTGCAGTTCGGCAGCCTCCAGGCGAATCAGCATAAAAGCGTCTGGTCGGTGCAGCTCCTGCTCATCGCACAGCATCCGTTTTTTGACGAGGATCTCG